>JBILYQ010000212.1:0-4339 GCA_044377655.1 Flavobacterium sp. | reverse complement strand
CTAAAGGAATTCCGGGAAAACCACCACCAGTGCCAACATCTAAAATATAAGTTCCTAGTTCGAAAGGTTGAATCTTCGCAATGGCAAGCGAGTGTAAAACATGCTTAATATAGAGTTCATCAATATCTTTTCTGGAAATAACATTGATTTTGGCATTCCAATCTTGATATAATGCTTCTAAACTTTCAAATTGTTGTATTTGCTTGTCAGTTAAATCGGGAAAATATTTTAGAATTTCGTCCATGTTTCAATTTTTAACAAAAGTAATACTTTAGTGTTGAAATATTTATCACAAATTTGTGAATCGAAAATTTATAATAATTATCTTTGTCACTTACCACAAAAAAATATGAATACTACTGCGCCTACTTTTGCAAAACAGGACAACATGAAGTTCTTTAGAACTTTAAATTCCAGAGTTAACAACTATTTCAAAGAGAACAATATCCAAAAAACGGGAAATTGGAAACTTTACTTGAAAACAATTATTCTATTCACTGTTTTCCTTACTCCATACTTTTTAATTATTACCATTACTAGTATGCCCTTTTGGTTATTATTATTATTGTCAATTGTAATTGGAATTGGAATGGCGGGGATCGGCATGAACGTAATGCATGATGGCAATCACGGATCATATTCCAATAAAAATTGGATTAACAAATTCATGGGAGGATCAATTTATATCCTAGCTGGAAATGTATACAACTGGCAAGTACAGCATAACGTTTTACACCATACCTATACTAACATTCCTGGTTACGATGAAGATTTGGACGCCGGAAGAGTCATCCGATTTACTAAAAATGCAAAATGGTATAGTTTTCATAAATTCCAACATTACTATTCTATTTTTTTATACGGATTACTAACATTCAACTGGTCTTTGACAACAGATTTCAAACAAATGAAAGCTTATTTGAAGAGGAAGTTATCCTATGGAGAGGTTAAAAGCACCAAGATTCTTTGGACAACATTGGTTATCACAAAAATTATCTATTTTTCTGTTTGGATAGTTCTTCCAATGGCTTTAGGAGTTACTTGGTGGAAAGTTTTAATTGGATTTTTTGCAATGCATTATACGGCTGGTTTAATTTTAAGCGTTGTCTTCCAATTAGCACATATTGTAGAAGAAACTTCAAATCCTCATCCGAATGAGCATGGAGAAATGGAAAATACTTGGGCCATTCACCAATTGTTCACCACCGTAAATTTCGCGCCAAAAAACCCAATCGTGAATTGGTATACTGGAGGATTAAACCACCAAATTGAACACCACCTTTTTCCAAACATCAGCCATGTGCATTACAGTAAAATTGGCAAAATAGTTAAGGAAACAGCAATAGAGTGCAATTTACCCTATCATGAATACCGAACGATGAGAAGTGCTGTGATTGCACATTTTAAACATCTAAAAGAACTGGGACAAAATCCTCAACTAGCATAAGAAGTTAAAGACGCGATTCATCGCGTCTCTTCATTTATACAAACAACTAACACGAATATAATGAATCCATTATCGGACAGAATTAACAAACTATCAACTTCACAAACTCTTGCCATGGCCGCTTTGGCAAGAGAATTAAAAGCACAAGGGAAAGACATTATCAGTTTAAGTCTTGGCGAACCTGATTTCAACACGCCTGATTTTATAAAAGAAGCTGCCAAAAAAGCCATCGACGAAAATTATAGTACGTATTCTCCTGTTGATGGATATATGGATTTGAAAGAAGCCATTTGCCGAAAATTCAAAAGAGACAATAATTTAGATTACAAACCAGCCAACGTAGTAGTTTCTACTGGAGCCAAACAATCGTTATATAACATTGCGCAAGTCATGTTAAACGATGGCGACGAAGTAATTCTTCCTGCGCCTTATTGGGTTTCTTATTTCGAAATCATCAAAATGTCTGGAGGAATTCCTGTGGAAGTTCCAACATCAATTGAAAACGATTTCAAAATCACGCCCGAACAATTGGAAGCCGCAATTACACCAAAAACTAAAATGATTTGGTACAGTTCGCCATGTAATCCAAGTGGTTCTGTTTATTCTCGTGAAGAATTCACAGCGATTGCCGAAGTGTTGAAAAAATATCCAAACATCTATATCGTAGCCGATGAAATCTACGAACATATCAATTTCTCAGGGACTTTTTGCAGCATTGCCTCCGTTCCGGGAATGTTTGATAGAACAATTACTGTAAACGGAGTTGCCAAAGCTTTCGCCATGACTGGTTGGAGAATTGGTTACATTGGTGCACCAGAATTCATAGCTAAAGCATGTACAAAAATGCAAGGGCAAGTAACTTCTGGAGCCAATTCTATCGCACAAAGAGCAACAATTACAGCCGTTGACGCCGATCCAAGCGTGCTTAACGAAATGGTTTCCGCCTTTAAAAGCCGTAGAGATTTAGTGGTTGGACTAATCAAAGAAATTCCGGGATTAAAAATCAATGTTCCCGAAGGTGCCTTTTACGTTTTTCCAGACGTTTCTTCCTTCTTTGGAAAAACACTACGCGGAACAAAAATCAATAACGCCGACGACTTCTCTATGTATTTATTATCTGAAGCCAATGTGGCAACCGTAACTGGCGACGCATTTGGAAATTCAAACTGCATTCGTTTTTCATATGCGACCAGCGAAGAATTATTAACAGAGGCCATGCGAAGAATTAAAGAAGCTTTACTAAATTAGTACAAAGTTTAAAAGTACAAAGTTTAAAAGTCACAAACTGAAAAAATAAAAAACCTGAAAACAGTTCACTTCAGACTTTATTAATTTTAAAGACTTTCTAACTTTAGACTTTAGAATCAAAAAACATTAAAATGGCAAAAATCCTCTTATTAGGTTCCGGAGAACTTGGAAAAGAATTTGTTATCGCAGCACAGCGCATTGGGCAAACCATTATTGCCGTTGACAGTTATGAAAATGCCCCCGCAATGCAAGTTGCGCATGGCTTTGAAGTAATCAATATGCTCGACGGTTCGGAATTGGATCGCATTGTAGCAAAACACCAACCCGATTTTATCGTTCCCGAAATTGAAGCCATCAGAACCGAACGTTTTTATGACTACGAAAAACAAGGAATTACCGTAGTTCCATCTGCGAAAGCGGCCAATTTTACCATGAATAGAAAAGCAATCCGCGATTTGGCTGCCAAAGAATTAGGATTGAAAACTGCTAATTATCAGTATGCAACCTCAGCAGACGAATTGCAAAAAGCCGTAGCAGCAATTGGAATTCCGTGTGTGGTAAAACCATTGATGAGTTCTTCTGGCAAAGGACAATCGACCATAAAATCTCAAGAAGATATAACCAAAGCATGGAATTATGCAGTTGAAGGTTCGCGTGGCGATGTGGTTGAAGTGATTGTGGAAGCCTTTGTAAAATTCAATTCAGAAATCACTTTGTTGACCGTAACTCAAAATAATAACCCAACACTATTTTGCGCACCCATTGGACATCGACAAGAACGTGGCGATTATCAAGAAAGCTGGCAACCAGCCCGAATATCAGACAAGGATTTATTCGAAGCCCAAGACATGGCCGAAAAAGTAACCGAAGCTCTTGGTGGCGCAGGGCTTTTTGGAGTAGAGTTTTTCTTGACCGATGACGGCGTTTATTTTTCAGAATTGTCTCCAAGACCACACGATACCGGAATGGTAACATTGGCCGGAACACAAAATTTCAACGAATTTGAATTGCATCTTCGGGCTGTTTTGAGTTTACCAATTTTTGAAATCACATTGGAAAAAGCGGGTGCAAGTGCTGTAATTTTGGCCTCAGAAAATAGCACAAATCCAACCTATTCTGGAATTGAAAAAATAGCGGCGTTACCTAAAACCGATTTTCGTATCTTTGGAAAACCAACTTCAAGACCTTACCGAAGAATGGGAGTTTCATTAGTAAATGATTCGTTAGAAACTCCGATTGAAGAAGTGGTTGAGAAAGCAAAAAACGCAGCAAAATTAGTAACCATAAAATAGTAAAACATGAAATCAATTGTAACATTTTTATTCGTCCTAACCTTCAGTTTAGGATTTGCACAAGACAAAAAAGAAACTCCAAAAACTCAAATCGTTGAAGCTTCGTGCGGCCAATGTAAATTTGGAATGACTGACAAAAAAGGCTGTGATTTGGCCGTTAGAATTGACGGAAAAAGCTACTTCGTTGAAGGAACAAAACTTGACGATCATGGCGATGCACATGCAAAAGACGGATTTTGCTCTGTAATAAGAAAAGCAGAAGTTTCAGGAGAACTAAAAGGCAATCAATTTATAGCTAGCAGCTTTAAACTGCTTCCCGAGGAAACCAATGATGCTCATAAAGGTCACAAAC
>JBILYQ010000210.1:0-4350 GCA_044377655.1 Flavobacterium sp. | reverse complement strand
AAAAGAAAATTATCTCAAGGCATTTGGTAATGTTCAAATGGTTCAAGGCGATACGTTGTTTTTGAACAGTAAATATGCTGAATATAATGGCGAAGTAAAAAAAGCATACGCCACTGGAAATGTAGTGTTACGTTCTCCAGAATCCACCCTTACAACCGATACCATCAATTTTGACCGAAATAGCCAAGAGGCATTCTACACTTCCTATGGTACAATTACTAGTAAAGAAAACACCTTAAAAAGTAAATCGGGCCGCTATTTTGCCAACGAAAAAAAGTTTAAATTCTTAACCGCAGTCACTATCACCAATCCAAAATATGTGATAAAATCCAATCATTTGGATTATTATACCAATTCTGGACACTCCTATTTATTTGGTCCATCAACCATAACCAGTAAAGAAAATTTTATTTATACCGAAAAAGGATTTTACGACACCAAGAAAAACCTGTCCTATTTTTTACGAAAATCATACATAAAATACAAAGACCGACTGATTGAAGGCGACAGCTTGTATTATGATCGAAACAGAGAATATGCCTCGGCTACAAATAATGTAAAAGTCACCGACTCCATCAACAAAGGAATTATAAAAGGTCATTATGCAGAGATTTTTCGAAATCTGAAAACCGCACAAGACTCCATGTACGTTACCAAAAGAGCTGTAGCAATAAATGTTATAGAAAATGATTCGGTTTATATACATGGAAAAAAACTGATGGTAACAGGAAAAACTGGAAACAGAATTGTCCGCGCTTTCAACAATGTTCGATTTTACAAAAAAGATTTAAGTGGCAAATGTGATTCTTTGCATTCTGATCAAAAAATTGGACTCACAAAACTCATTGGAAAACCAATTCTTTGGAATTTCGAAAACCAAATGACTGGCGATGTGATGCACCTCATAGGCAACAATGAAACCGAAAAACTTGACTCTCTCAAAGTGTTGAACAACGCTTTTATTGTTTCCAAAGACACCATAGGAAGTGGCTATAATCAAGTCAAAGGACAAAACTTATACGGTAAATTCCTTGACAGCAAACTTCGCGAAGTAGACATTATCAAAAACACAGAGGTGATTTACTACATGAGGAATGACCAGCAAGAACTTATAGGAATCAATAAAAGTGTCAGTAGCAAAATCAACATGATTTTGGACAAAAACACCATTGAAACTATTACAAATTACAATCAAATTGACGGTGACATTTATCCCGAAAAAGAGCTACCCGAAAATGCGCGAAAATTGCGGGGCTTTATTTGGCGTGGTGAAGAAAGGATAAAATCCAAAGAAGATATTTTTCCAGCAGAAGAAAATGCTCTCGACCAGAAAATCCAAGAAGACAGAAAAAAAGAAATGATTAGAGAAGACGTTCCTATCGAACCAAGACAAGAAACATTGGAATACGATAAGAAAAAAACCAAATCTGACATAAAATAATCCTAACAGAGGAAACAAGTGTTGAATAAACTGAGGCAAATGCCAAAGTGAATTAAACTTTATAGTAAATTGAAACAAGATTTTCTAAAATATCAAGCTCAAACTTCCCCTTACCCTCTAGGTATGGAAGTTTCACATGCTATTGGCTCTTATATTTACGATACCAATAATAAAAAATACCTCGATTTTGTGGCTGGCGTTTCAGCTTGTCCGCTTGGTCATCAAAATCAAAAAGTAAATGATGCCATCAAAAACCAATTGGATCAATATTCGCATGTCATGGTTTATGGCGAGTATGCTCAATCTCCTGCGGTAGAATATTGCAAATTATTAGTTTCTTTATTACCACCTGAATTAAACAAAATTTATTTAGTAAATTCTGGGACAGAAGCTTGCGAAGGGGCATTAAAACTAGCCCGAAGAGTTACAGGAAGAAGTCAATTGATATCCTGTCACAATGCCTATCACGGAAACACGATGGGTTCAATGAGCGTTATGGGTTTTGAGGAACGCAAACAAGTTTTTCGTCCATTACTTCCAGATGTTGACTTTATCACTTTCAACAACGAAGAAGATATAAAAAAAATAACCACCAAAACAGCCGGAATTATTCTGGAAAGTATTCAAGGTGGAGCGGGTTTTATCCAACCTAAAAATGATTTTCTCAAAAAAGTCAAACAACGTTGCCAAGAAGTTGGCGCAATAATGATTATTGACGAGATACAACCTGGATTTGGACGCACTGGAAAATTATTTGGCTTTCAAAACTACGACGTGGTTCCCGATGTGGTTATCATTGGCAAAGGAATGGGCGGAGGAATGCCCGTTGGTGGTTTTATAGCCAAGGCAGAATACATGGATTTGCTGAGCCACGACCCAAAATTAGGACACATTACCACTTTTGGAGGTCATCCTGTTATTGCGGCAGCTTGTTTGGCAACTTTAAAAGAAATTACAGAAACTAATTTGATACCCGAAACTTTAAGAAAAGAAAAGCTGTTCAGATCACTTTTGGTACATCCTTTGATAGAAGAAATAAGAGGCGAAGGTTTGATGCTTGCCGCAATGACCAAAAACGAAGAAATCACCAATCAAGTGATTTTCAAATGCCAAGATAAAGGATTAATTCTATTTTGGTTACTTTTTGAAGGTTGCGCCGTTCGAATTACGCCTCCATTAACACTATCCGATGAAGAAATTAGAATAGGTTGCACCATCATTCTTGAATCGATGGATGAAGTTTTAAACGAAATGGAAATTGTTAATTAAATTGTTTACAACAATTCCTCATTTTAATTCAAAAACAACAACGATTCCCTAATTTTATTCAGGATAAAAATAAAACCCACGCTATGCAATTGAACGACGAAGAAGAAGACCACAACTTATCCTTATCAAAATTCGAATCCATGTTGAAAACCAACAAGGTTTTATTTTTTGACTCAGAAGAGTTTGAGGAAATCATACTCCATTATCTAGATATGGGTAAATCCAACTTGGCAAAAAAAGCACTCAAACTAGCATTAGAGCAACATCCAAAATCAACTGGACTAAAATTAGTTCAGGTAGAAATGTTGGTTTTTGATGATAAATTAGAGCAAGCAGAAAAGTTACTCAACGAGCTTTATGCTATTGAGCCTACAAACGAAGAAATTTTCATCCAAAAAGCTAATATCTATTCCAAAAGAGATCAACATGAAAAAGCGGTTGAACATTTAAAAATTGCTTTAGAATATACCGATGATTTTGCTGATGTATATAATTTAATAGGCATGGAATATCTGTTCATGGACAATCTTGAATTAGCAAAAGAAAACTTTATCAAGTGTTTAGAAGTAGATTTAGAAGACCAATCGGCTTTATACAATGTGGTTTACTGTTTCGAATTTTTAGATCAAAATTTAGAGGCTATCAAATATTTGAATTTATATATTGATAAAAGTCCTTACAGTGAAATAGCTTGGCATCAAATTGGGAGACTTTATTATGGTATCAAAGAGTATGAAAATGCCGTACGAGCTTTTGAATTTGCAACCTATATAGACGATGAATTCCTTGGAGCATTCATGGAAAAAGGAAAAGCTCTTGAAAGACTAAAACGCTACAAAGAAGCTATTGAAAGTTACGAAAGAACAATAGAATTGGATGACCCAACCTCCTATGCATTGCTAAGAATAGGCAAATCACATGAAAAATTGGGCAACAAAGCACTTGCTTTGAAGTACTTTAACAAGACTGTCCATGAAGATCCTTTACTAGACAAGGGTTGGATAGCTATTACTGATTTTTATGTTCGTCAAAAAAACTTTCAAAAAGCATTATATTATGTAAATAAAGCATTGGCTATTGACAATCAAAATCGTTTGTATTGGAAACGATATGCGACTATAAACAAAGCGATGAACTTTTATGAAGAAGCAGAATTTGGGTATAGAAAAGCCGTAGAGTTTGGAGATTACCAATTGGACACTTGGCTATACTGGGTTGATATTACACAATTTTTAGGAGAGTTCAATACTGCTATTCAAACATTATTACAAGCTTCTGAATATTTTCCCGAAGAATATGAGGTTGAATACCGCTTAGCAGGATTGTATTTTATGTTAAATGAAAATGAGAAAGGAACTTTCCATTTGAGTAACGGTTTGCGGTTGAGCTATAAAAACAATACCCTCTTGAAAGAGTTATTTCCTGTGGTTTGGGAACGAAAAACACTTCAAGATTATATTGAATTACATAAAAAATCCGAATAACTGATGACCAAAAGAAGGTTTGGATTAGTTGGAAAAAATATAGATTATTCCTTTTCGAAAAAATATTTTACTGAAAAATTTGCTGCAGCACTTTTTGAGGATTGCAGTTATGAAAACTTTGATTTGCCAGTAATTGAAGATTTCATAAAAACCATC
>JBILYQ010000209.1:0-4358 GCA_044377655.1 Flavobacterium sp. | reverse complement strand
TTCAACTCCGAAAGCAAAACTACAGGTCGCGAACAAGTCGATGTTACGGGATTAATTGGACAATATGCGCATGGTAATGAACCAAGTCATCACATGGCGTATTTGTATAATTACGTTGATAAACCCTATAAAACAAAAGAGAAAGTACATTATATTTTAAACGAATTCTATAAAAACACACCCGACGGATTGATTGGTAATGAAGATTGTGGACAAATGAGCGCGTGGTATGTATTGAGTTCCATGGGGATTTACGCTGTAACTCCGGGAAAATCGGAATGGAGTGTAACGCAATCCAATTTTGAAAAGATTAAAGTGAATTTTGAAGATAAAACAGCAAAAGACATTTCAAAAAGAATGTTGCTAGATGATGTGAAATATTTTGGAATAAGGAATAACAATAAAATTGTGGGTAATGGTTTTTCTGTTAACCAAATAATTCCAGTTCCAGTTATTCAAGCAGAAAGTAAAGCGTTTAAGGAAAAAATGAAGATTGAAATGAAATCTCAAAATCCCAGCGACATCATCTATTTTATGATTAATGATAAAGACGATTACCTTGCAAAGAAACTATTTGTTCCTTATTCAAAACCTTTTGAAATAATAGAAACTTCAACAATTGAAGCTTATATAAAAACAAATCAAGGTCAAAGTAACACCATTTCAGCACAATTCTTTAAAAAACCAAACAAGTACACCATCGACATAAAATCAACTTACAATCCGCAATACCACGCTGGCGGAACAGAAGGTTTGATAGACGGGATTTTTGGCACGGAAAACTGGCGCAAAGGCGATTGGCAAGGCTATCAAAGTCAGGATTTTGAAGCCGTTGTCGATTTGCAAACCACCCAAGAAGTAACCGAATTGTCCGCTAATTTTCTGCAAGATTCTCGTTCGTGGATTTTAATGCCATCCAAAGTGGACTATTTCACATCTTTGGATAATGTAAATTTCACCTTGGTTAAAACCATCGAAAACACTTTTGACCCAAAAATCACGGATAATAAAATCATAGCTTTTAAAACGGTTATCAATCCAACAAACGCAAAATACATCAAGGTGAAAGCCTATAATTTTGGAAAATTACCCGAATGGCATCAAGGTTTTGGTGGCGATGCCTTTATTTTTATTGATGAAATAACAATTAAATAACATAAACTCTGACAGGGTTAGTTTAAAATAAAACCATGAAAATAGCACTCATTCAAACGTCACTAGCTTGGGAAAACCCAATTGAAAACAGAAGTCATTTGTCGCAAAAAATCAATGGTTTTATAGAAGAAGTTGATTTAATCGTACTTCCCGAAATGTTTACTTCGGGTTTTACAATGAATCCAAAAACAGTAGCCGAAACCATGCAAGGCGAAACCATTGCTTGGTTACAGCATTTAGCGAAAGCCAAAAATTGCGCAATCACTGGAAGTTTGGTCATTCTAGAAAATGGCAATTTTTACAATCGATTGGTTTTTGTTTTCCCCGATGGTGCAATTCAAACGTATGATAAAAGACATCTCTTTACGCTTGCCGGAGAGGATAAAGTATACACATCAGGAACCGAAAAATTGATTGTTGACTATAAAGGTTTTAAAATTTGTTTGCTCATTTGCTATGATTTGCGTTTTCCGGTTTTTTCCAGAAATGTAGACGATTATGATGTCTTGATTTATCTTGCCAATTGGCCAAAACCTCGAGTATATGCTTGGGATATTTTGCTAAAAGCGCGTGCTGTAGAAAATATGTGTTACACAATTGGCGTAAACCGAATTGGAAAAGACAACAATGAGTATGACTATGTTGGGCATTCGCAAGCGGTCAATTTTTTAGGGAATTACATATTAGAACCTCAAGAGGCTGAAGGCGTTTTTAGGGTGGAATTGGATAAAAAACAACTTCTTGATACCAGAAAAAAATTGGGTTTTTTGGAGGATAGAGATAATTTTGAACTTAAAAATTAATGTCTTACAATAATTTTTTTTGTCACGGTTAATGAACCTTTGGTAAATTTTATAAAATAGAAACCTTCTCTCATTTCATCTGTTTCCAATATAAAATTGTTTTCCACACGTGAAAATCCAACATTTATTTTTTGTCCTAACGGATTATAGACAGAGAATCTCACTTCATTTATACTGTTCGTTGCTACAATCAATTCTGAATCGGCTGGAATTGGAGACATCGTTATTCCTAAATTGGAATTGTCCAATGGTGGCATAATAGTAACGGTGTGATTTAAACTATTATAGCCTGTAACGTTATCCCAAACATTTTCATTAGCAAATTGTATTGCATATTCGGGTCTGTTACTTAAAGCGGGATAACTATCAGGTAGGTGTAGATATAAATCGTAATTACCTAAAGGAAGGTCAATGGGAATAGGTAAATTTTCCGAAATTGTGAAGGCTTGCAAACCGCTCCAAAATCTAGGGTTCGAATTTAACAAAAGGGAATAGGTCTGGTTTGAAATTTGGTTTTTTAGAACAATATAGGCCTTTCTCTCGTTAAATGGTGCTGCAAATCCTTGGTTTCGTAGGGATAAAGTAATGGGCATATTATTTGCGACAATAGCCGTTTCGGGCAAAATAGCAGCCGTCAATTGAAAACGATACCCCAGTGTATTGATAATATCGGGATAACAATTTTCGTTTTCCCATTCTTCAATGACGGTATTATTAAAATCGGAATTCAAAAAAGACCAATGAAATTTCTCCATTTCTAGTAGTGCCGTTTCACAGTCGCTTCTTGGGGAATTCAACAGGCAGGTTTCTCCGCCCATGGGCAAAAAAAGCGTTTCTTGTTCGAGGTATGGATATTCGTTTTCAAGGTCTGTGTAGGTTCCGACATCATTATCGCTTGCTAAAAAACAATCGTTATGATGACCTATTCTTGCCATAGCATTTTCCTGATACGCTTCTGATGAAGTAAGGGCATTTGTCGAATACATGGATCTTTTGAACGAAGGAGTTCTAATTTGAACCATTCTGTCGGCTGGTAATGCGTTCAAAACAGCTTCAACCACTTCTTTTCTGTTACTAAAATTTTGGTCTGTCAATGTATTTCCGTCAAGTCCAAACTCTGTTTGATCGGTATAAAACCATTCTCCCCAAGTTCCTATAAAGCCTTCTTGCATGACGCAAATCACGTCCGAATTGGCAATTAACAATGGTTTTAATTGCATAATATGTGAAAGAATTACCGATTTAGAAGCATCTTTAGGTAATCCTGCGGGTAAAAAACTTGGATCATAATAGGCAAAACGAATTATAGCTTTTAATCCAGCATTTCTTATAATGTCAAAATCGTTTTGAACGTTTTCCAGGTAGTTTTGCGATATTGGGCTATCTATAAAACTTTCTAGATAAAAACCTCTGTAAATCAACGAAATTTTGTGATTTATACGGTAATTCACAAGTGCTGCCTCCTCTAAACTGGTATAGTTCGATGAAAAGGTATCTAAGTCTGCAGATTTATAAAAACCACGTTCTGGATTTGAAATCACGACATCGGTCGGCGTGTAAAATAAAGTGGTTTGTGCACTTTCGAACAGAGAAAATAATAAAAAAATAAAAGTAAATAAATTTTTCATAATCAGGAAAATTTAAACTCTATTACCATTCCAGTTTTTCAATTTGAAAAGTAAAAATACAATTATTTTCTTAATTAAAAAACTGACAACTAAAATTTAAAAAAATTAGTTAATCACGCCTAAATTAAAAGGTTGTTCGACATCCCAATTGGCACGAACATCAATTTCTTTCTGAAAATACAATACCTCTTCGGACTGTCGCTTTTCCATAAAACTTCCAGTGTCCCAAATTTTATTTTTATTATCATCATAGATTATTCGCAATGTGTATAATGCGGGTTCAATGGCAATAAATTCAACAACAGTTTCTTTTTCTGTGTATTCCGAGGCTAAAATCTTTCCGCTTTTATCGGTAAGTTCCACAATTACAGGAAATTTTTTCACGTTTTCTAAAGTGATTTTCAGATTGCCATAATCGGAGGCGTTTTTAGTAGCTACCTTGTAATTTAGAGTGTCGTTTGGAGTGTCAAAAAAATCAACTAAAGCGCCAGGTAAAAGAGAAATTCTGTATTTTTCGAGTGGTTCTTTTTTGAAATCAATAAAAAGTTTTTGTTCAAAAGAATCGTATTCGGTGGTAAAAGGAACTGCTATTGAATCTTTATTCAGAATAGTAATTTTAGCAGTGTCAAATTTAATCAGCGGAATAGTACTGTTCAATGAAAATCTTGCTCTGAGAGGAAGGTTTCCACTAAATTCTGAATTAAAACCGACGGAATCTTGCTTTTGTGTTTTGTGTTTTACGTTAAATTGCTTGCTAAATAAGTCTTTTTCA
>JBILYQ010000208.1:0-4360 GCA_044377655.1 Flavobacterium sp. | reverse complement strand
TCCAGTAACATCATACAAACACGTTGCAGGATTGAAAGTTGCTGTTTCATAACAAGCTACAGTTGGTGCTTCTGGTTGTGTTCCAGTTACATCATATAGACAAGTTGCAGGATTGAATGTTGCTGTTTCATAACACGCTACAGTTGGCGCTTCTGGTTGTGTACCTTTCACTTCCCAAGAACAAGACGTTGTATTGAAAGTTGCTGTTTCATAACACGCTACGCTAGGCGCTTCAGGTTGTGTTCCAGTTACATCATACAAACACGTTGCAGGATTGAAAGTTGCTGTTTCATAACACGCTACAGTTGGTGCTTCTGGTTGAGATCCAGTTACATCATATAGACAAGTTGCAGGATTGAAAGTTGCTGTTTCATAACAAGCTACGCTAGGCGCTTCCGGTTGTGAACCAGTAACTTCCCAAGTACAAGTTGTATTGTTAAATGCTCCCAATGTTTCATAACAGGCTAAAGTTGGAGGCGCAATAGTTGGACATGCAACTATTACAGTTACTTGAGCACTATCGCAATTGGTAATATTACCTACTTCACAAATTTGATAAATTAGAATATAAGTTCCCGAAGGTGTATTTGGGGCAACAATAACATTGCTACCGACCAATGAAACTCCAGAATTTGTTGAACTTACAAATGTTAAGGTTACTTGAGATGGAGTTACACTATTTCCATTTAGAGTATCATTTATTAATACATTGGTGAAAGAAGTTCCACCAGTACTACTATTGACAGTGCTACCAATATCATTTACAGCATCAATTATTCCACATTTTGTTATTGTGAATGGGAAAGAGCATGTGGAAGATGCATTTGGAGGAATTGCATAATATGTAACTGTAGAGCCAGCCACTAATGGGATTGGATTACTTGCAGTATACTGTATAGTTGATATTGTTATTGGAAATTCATTGTAAAATAATGAACCCACAGGAAAGTTAGAAGCAATTTCTGCTATTGGAACAGTTCCATTTGTATCACAGTAAGAAAAATTTCTAACAAGAGGCGTGTCTTGACAGTTTTCATTAACATAATTTGTCGCATTTATATTAAAAGACAATGATTGTGTTATAGGCTCGCCAACGCAATTTCCGTTTTGGGAATGACCTTGAATAAGGCTAATTCCGTTAAATGGAATTCCTGTGGTTGCTCCAACACCATTGTTCACTCCATTTACAATAATAGTATTACCACAACTACTATTGCTTAAAATAGAACAGTTAGTTGTAGCTTTTAATTTAAAAGCCAATTTTGCTAATATTGTACTTGGGTTTAAAGGCAAAGGAAGTGTACCGAAATCCCAAACAATGGATCCTGTCGCTCCCAAAGTGGAATCAAAATAAATATTGTTTGGAGTTGGAATTGGTGAGAATAAAATTGTTCCCACAGCACTACCATTTACATAACTAGCGTTGTAAGGAATTGGAATTACAATTTTATAATTATTAATTGCTTCTGTACCTAAATTTCTAATATCGATATTAAAACCAATATCTTGACCAGGTAATGTTGTGTAGGGTTGTGAAACCACAGGAACATTATTGATCGTCGTAGCAGATAATAAACCTTCAACTTCTGGTATATAAGCATCAACAGCCATGGCTATGGCAAATATTGAATAGGTATCTCCGTCAGTTCCGTATTTGAACTTTGTGGATGTTTGATTGTTACCAATAACAGTGTTGCCTGTATTAGGCACATTAAACATACTGATATCAACTCCCGTATTATTCTGAAGCGAAAGGTTTCGGGCACCTCCAGAATTAATTGAAGAATTGAAAAAATTTGTAGTTGTATTGCTAGAGTGCGATAAACTTAAATAACTTAAATCGCTATTTTTTTGAATTTGGAAATAATCGCCTTCAAAAGTTACATCACCTTCACTCGCCATTAACCCTAATTTCACTCCTACATTGCCTGACTGAACGGTATTGAACCCAGAAACCGGTAATTCAAAACCCGAAGCATCTCCAGCATTTACATAGGCATAGCCGTCAAAAATGGTAACATCCCGATATTTCATTTTGGAATTTTCGTAAACAACAATCATTCCCCAGCCTCCAGAATAACCAGTACCAGAACTATTACCTTCTATTAATGCCATGTCAGCAACAAAATATTGACCTATACCGTTAGTTCGTACATAGTCTGTAATCTCTTTGTAACCAGAATAAATGGCGTCATCTGTACTTGTAGGATAGTAAATATCAGATGCTGCAGCTGTAAATTGTGTATAAGAACTAGAGTTTGGACCTTTTAAGGAAATAACTCTTTTGTCAAATGTTTTTGTTACAGTTGAAAAGGAAGGAACAGATCCAGTAACATTTACAAAAGCAGATGCACCAGATTGTGTGTCTGCTAGATTTAAATTTAAGGAGGCATTTCTAATTAATTTATAAATAGTTATAACCGCTCCACCATCCGTTATTTGATAAGGTGTGTTTAATGTTGCTTCAGTACCAGCAATATTAATCGATACAGGAACATTAACGACAGTACCTCCATTTACAGAAAGCGTTACCCTATTAGTGGCAGAACTATTGTAAAAATTAAACACATAGGTGTTACCATTTCCATTGAACGAATAAATAGGATTTCTATTATTATTGGTGCCATTTCTTGTAACGGACAATAAATAATTTGTAGTTGAAATGTTTTGGTTATGTACTACGGTCAAATTACTATTGATATTTTGACTTCCATTTGATACTGTTTTGGTAACATTAAATGCAGTATTACTAGTTGATGATTTACCAGTCCAATACAACCCTGCATAAACAATGTTTGAGCAATTTGGAATTGCCCCATTTTCAGTTGACAGAGTTAATGTTGATGATGACGAATTAAAAGTATTCGGATCATTATCAATATCAACATATTGCATAAATTGACCATTGTTGTTGGTGGTGTTACTATATGACTGTGGAGTCAAGTTGGTATTTCCCAACATAGTAAAATCACCTTTCACATTATATATCTTTTTTGTTGGAGAATATTGTGAGGTTCTTTGGGTAAAGCCTTTTTTAATTTGCGCTTCAGCGGTTTGCGAATTCGCAATAAGTAAAACAATAACCAGTAAAAGATACTTTAATGGATTACTTTTTAATTTTAGGTATAAATTCTTCATAATGATTTATGTTTTTTAATATATCTTGATTAATTATAATCTCCTTTATTGATAGAATAAAAGACACTATACTTAGCATTAAAATTTTGTACCATACTAGAAAAAACTGTTTCACTAGCAGGAACATTAGAAGTAATGTGTATGTATTTTAAATTCTTAAAACTTGAAAATAATGACAAATCAATAAAAGAATTCAATTCATTCGAATTATTAATTTTAATGGTAACAATTTCAATATTGTTTTTCAATATTCTTGAATCATTTAATTGATTCATTGCGGTTATATTCATAAAAAGATTGGTTGGTCTTTCTCCATAAGTGGTTACATCTCCAGATTGAAGATAAACGGAGGGCTGAATAGAGTACAACAGTTTTTCAACATTTTCTGAACTAGAATAAGCGCGTCTAGCACTTTGATCTGAAGACTTTAAGGTTAAAATAAATGATTTAACTTCCATAATTCTTGGAATATCATCATCCAACATTGCTTCTTGTGCCGAAATATTTGCAGTACAAAATGCAAATATAAAAAGTAACATTACTTTTTTTCTCATAAGATTCGTTAATTTATCAAACAATAGGTTTTTGTTTGAAAGGTTAAATAATAGGTTTTGGGTCTTTTTTTTCATGATATTAAATTTTAATTCATTTCATAAATTTTGATTAAATCTCGGAGCTTCAATTTGAATTGAAGTTTACAGAATTTTTAATCATGCGCTAAATTATATACAGAATAGCATATTGATTATTTTTTTCTGTAAATAACCCGAATAATCGATAAAATGACCTTTTTAATGGATATTGGTTTATATTTCACCTTCACCCACTGCTTTTTTTGTTAATAATTCAATGTTTCAAATCTTCTTTTTTCTAATTTTCTCAATATTCTTTTTTAATTAGAATTCGGTTTGACAATTCGAAAGTATATTGTTTTTATATAATTACCAAATAAAATATCGATAAAGTGTATAAAATAACAGATAAAGTGCATTAATTAACATTTTTATGTAGAAAATAATTACAAAAATTAAACTAAATTTTAAAAAAAAATAACAATTTAATTTATTAAGAGGCACTATTTATTTTATTGCTAATATCAATTTAAAATTTTATGTCTACTTAGTAATAGAATTTTTAAATATGCTAATAATAATACTTTGCTAAATCATTTTTCGAATAATTTGGAATATTGTTTTTATCTTAGAAAATAGCTGAGGAACAT
>JBILYQ010000207.1:0-4367 GCA_044377655.1 Flavobacterium sp. | reverse complement strand
GGAACCATTGAAGAAGCTATTGAATCAGGACAAAAAATGTTGGCAGAAGCATAAACAATTAACAATGGATAATTAACAATGGATAATTTTTAAAATTGTCAATTGTTAATTATCAATTATCAATTATAAAAGATGATTTTAGAAATAGTATCACCGGAAGCGTCATTATTTAAGGGAGAAATCACTTCTATATCCTTGCCAGGAGTAGATGGTTCATTTCAGATTTTGAACAATCACGCACCTATAGTTTCAATATTAAAAAAAGGAACGATTAAGATTTCAGCAACAAGCTTTAGTTTTCATAAGGAAGTTGTAGAGAAATTCATCAAAGTAAACGATCAAACTTATACTTTAGATATTGCTTCGGGAACTATCGAGATGAAAGACAATAAAGTAATTGTATTAGCCGATTAATACAATTTCAAATACAGTAAAAAAGCCAAACAATATTGTTTGGCTTTTTTTATGCTGTTTTATTTCCGGAGCGATTTTATCACCATAGAAGCTAATATATAAGCTTCCATTGCAAGTCCTGCTATCAGAACATACTGTCCAAACGCGTTATGATTAATTTTCAATAATGCCCCGATGACTACCAGAATCATTCCAAGGAGTAAAAAGGTGAGTTGTTTTTTCATGAGTTGTTATTTTTCTTCGTTTGTATATTCTAAAATATCTCCAGGTTGGCATTCTAATATTTCGCAAATGGCTTCCAAGGTTGAAAACCGAACTGCTTTGGCTTTCCCAGTTTTCAAAATAGAAAGGTTGGCGGTGGTAATACCAATTTTCTCTGCCAATTCATTGGAACGCATTTTGCGTCGGGCCAGCATTACATCAAGATTTAAAATGATGGGCATATTCTAAATTGTTAATTCGTTTTCTTCCTTTATTCTCTTGCCAATAGTAAATACTTCCGACAGTACTTTAAAAAACAATCCTAAGGCCAACAAATATAAAAACGGACCATAACCAAATTGAATTTCAACCGTGCTATTTGAAAGTTTTATGATAAAATCAGATATCAAATAGACAATAGAAGCATAAATAACCAAGCTTCCTATCTTATCTAATAATAGACATATTTCGTCGTCAAAAATGATTCTCTTCGTAAATCGGTTCAAGAGTTTTCTAAAAAAATAAATCGCATATAACAGCAATCCAAAGTTCAAAACATTGATGATTAAAGCAATTTTGCCATATCCGGTGGATAAATCTATTGATGCTCCTACAATTTTAATAGGAATGTCAAACACCTCTTTATCGATAAGCACCATCACAGAAAAGATAATAATCAACGGATAAAAAATCAAAGACATTATCCAAATGAAATCTACAATCGTTTTTAATAAGTTTAATTTTTTCATACTAAGTAGTTTTATAATCGCAACAAATATATAAAAATTATTGATAAACAATAATAAATACATAAAAAACAATAATAATTTGCATTTCATAGGCAACAAAAGGTTGCTTATCTTTGTCAACTATGAAAAACATTCCAAAAGCAATAACTCAAAAACTCCAGCAGCGCGAACAAAATGGTGCCTTGCGAAAACTGTCGTTGCCCAATGATTTAATTGATTTTGCTTCCAATGATTATTTGGGTTTTGCCCAAAGCGAAACCATTTTTCATCAAACCCACCAGTTGCTTTTAGATAAAAAAATACTAGTCAATGGCGCAACAGGTTCCAGATTACTTTCAGGAAATCATCAGCTGTATGAGGAAGCCGAAACTTTCATAGCCAGTTTTCATCAAGCCGAAACGGCGTTGATTTTTAACTCGGGCTATGACGCCAATGTTGGTTTTTTCAGTGCCGTGCCACAGCGCAATGATATTATACTGTACGATGAATTGTGCCACGCCTCCATTCGCGACGGAATTCAAATGAGCCATGCCAAAGCCTATAAGTTTCAACACAATGATTTTGTGGATTTGGAGAAATTAATCACAAACTTTCAACTCCCAACTTCCAACTCCCAACTTCTAACTATTTACATCGTCACCGAAAGTGTTTTTTCCATGGATGGTGACAGTCCCGATTTGGAACGCATAGTAGCGCTTTCCGAGCAATACCAGTGTTATTTGGTTGTTGACGAAGCACATGCCTTGGGCGTTTTTGGAGAAAAAGGCGAAGGATTGCTTCAAAGTTTGGGATTGCAGCACAACGTTTTTGCCCGAATTATGACTTTCGGAAAAGGATTGGGTTGTCACGGTGCCGCAATTTTGGGAAGTGCTGAATTGAAAAGTTATTTGGTCAATTTTGCCCGAAGTTTTATCTACACCACAGGACTTTCGCCTCATTCCGTGGCTACTATTTTGGTGGCCTACCAGCATTTGGAACACCAAAAAAACACATTGGAACAACTCCGTCACAACATTAGTTTTTTCAATCAAGAAAAAAGCAGGTTGAGTTTAAAACCTCTTTTTGTATATAATAAATCCGCTATTCAATCGGCCATTATAAGTGGTAATGAACGGGTAAAAACCATCGCCAACCAATTGCAAGAGAAAGGATTTGACGTGAAACCCATATTGTCGCCAACCGTTCCCGAAGGACAAGAGCGCCTGCGGTTTTGTCTCCACAGTTACAATTCTGAAACCGAAATCTCCGAAGTGTTGCAATTGTTGAGTACTTTTGTGTTTTAGCCACAGAAAAAAGGCACCAAAGAATTTAACACTAAAAAAAAACCTTGCGAACCCTTGCGACTACTTTGCGAACTTTGCGGTTAAAGAAATACTATGAAACTATTTATTACAGGAATATCAACCGATGTAGGCAAAACCATTGCCTCAGCCATCGTGACCGAAGCATTAGAAGCCGATTATTGGAAACCTATCCAAGCGGGCGATTTGGACAATTCCGATAGCCATAAAATCCAACGCTACATCTCTAATCCAACTACAGTAATTCATCCAAATAGCTATGCTTTGCAAACTCCGGCAAGCCCACATTTGGCTGCAGCAATTGACGGAATAACTATCGATTTGAAACAAATAAATGCCCCAAAAACTAGCAATCAACTTGTTATTGAAGGCGCGGGTGGACTTTACGTTCCACTAAACGATACCGATTGCGTGATTGATTTGATACAGAATGATTATAAAGTAATTGTAGTTTCCCGACATTATTTAGGCAGTATCAACCATACTTTACTCACCATTGAAGCCTTGCAAAATCGAAAAATAAACGTAGCCGGCATTATTTTCTCTGGTGATGAAAACAAACCTACCGAGGAAATCATCTTAAAAAAAACAGGCGTAAAAATGATTGGAAGGATAGAAAACGAACCTTATTTTGATCAGAATGTGATTAAATATTACGCAGATATTTTCAGAGACACTCTCTTGAAATTTTAAGAAACAAGAGCAAAGAAGCAAGAAGAAAGATTGCTTTCTTAACTTATCTTTGCAAAATAATTAATGAAAGCTGATAAGTCTTTTCTCTTGTCTCTTTCTTCAATTTTCTAGAATAATGACACTTTCCGAAAGAGATAAATTATACAATTGGCATCCTTACACGCAACATAAAACTGCGCAACCGCACATTGCCATCACCAAAGGCGAGGGTGCTTTGCTTTGGGATGAAAACGGCAAAGAATATATCGATGCCATTGCTTCTTGGTGGGTAAATCCCTATGGTCATTCCAATAAGGTAATTGCCGATGCCATCTACAAACAATTGACCACTTTGGAGCATGTTTTGTTTGGTGGTTTCACTCACGAACCCGCGGTTTTGCTGTCGGAGAAGCTGATAGAACTTTTACCAAGCAATCAAAAGAAACTCTTTTATTCTGATAATGGTTCCACGGCAGTGGAAGTCGCGATAAAAGGAGCGCTGCAATATTTTTATAACAAAGGCGAAAAACGCGCAAAAATTATAGCTTTCGAAGACGCCTTTCATGGCGACACTTTTGGAGCGATGGCTGCTAGTGGCATTTCGTTTTACACAGAAGCTTTTCAGGGTTCGCTGTTGGAAGTGGTTCGCATTCCAGTGCCAACGGAGGGTAACGAGTTGGCTAGCCTTCAGGCATTGGAAAAATTGGTTGCAACGCAAGAGTATGCCGCCTTTATTTTTGAACCGTTGGTGCAAGGCGCGGCGGGAATGGTGATGTATGCCGCCACCATTTTGGACAGCATGATAGCGCTTTGTAAAAAGCACCACGTGTTCACCATTGCCGATGAAGTAATGACGGGTTTTGGCAAAACGGGAAAAACTTTTGCTTGCGATTATCTGCAAGAACAGCCTGATATGATGTGCTTGTCCAAAGCATTGACGGGCGGTACCATCCCAATGTCAGTGACAACTTTTACACAACAAATCTTTGACGGATTTTACAATGACGATGTAAACAAAGCCCTGTTTCAC
>JBILYQ010000206.1:0-4371 GCA_044377655.1 Flavobacterium sp. | reverse complement strand
GATATTGACACTATCGATGATTTTGAGTACGCCGAATTTCTAATTCATAAAGCAAATGGTTAAAAGACTACTTCTTACGGAAGATTCCACCTTGGACGATGCCTTGCGTCTTCTTGATTCAAACGGCAATGGGTTTTTGCCCGTGGTGAATGAGCAGGAAATACTAATTGGAATAATCACTGACGGGGATATCCGAAGAGCGATTTTAAAAAAGAATTTGGAACTGAATGCGGTTATTAATACCAATCCAACCACTTGTTTAGTTGGAACGTCTCATATTGAAATAAAAAGAAAACTCCGAGCAATCCACAGAAGACACATGCCAGTTGTGGACAGTGAAAGACGCTTAATAGAAGTGGTTATCTTGGATGAATTTGAATTTTTGGCCAAAAACAATTGGGTCGTCATTATGGCAGGAGGTTTGGGTACACGACTTGGCGAGTTAACCAAAAACACCCCAAAACCCATGTTAAGTCTTGGAGGAAAGCCTATTTTACAGGAAATTATAGCGCATTTTAAATCCCAAGGGTTTGGCAAGTTCGTAATTTGTTTGAATTATAAAGCGGAGATTATCCAGGATTATTTTAAGGACGGCGATTCTTTGGGCGTTGAAATACGATATACTATAGAAAACAAAAGATTGGGCACTGCAGGCGCTTTGTCTTTAATTGATTTTGAAATGGAGGACGCTTTTTTTGTGGTCAATGGCGATGTGCTCACCTCCATTAATTACGATGATTTTCTGAATTACCATCAAGTCAACCAATCTGACGCTACCATGTGTGTCAAAAAAATGGGTTTTAATATCCCTTATGCTTGCGTTGAATTTAATGCCGAAATGGATTTGGTTTCGCTAAAAGAGAAACCGTCATTTGACTATTTTGTCAACACGGGCATGTATATTTTGGGTCCCGAGGTTTTGAAAATGATTCCCAAGGATGAGTACTATGACATGCCTTTTTTATTCGAAAAATTAGTCGAATCTGAGAAGAAAACCAAAGTGTTTTCAATGGAAGAGTATTGGCTGGATTTGGGCAAACCAGAAGATTTTGCAAAAGGCAACAACGATTTTAGATTGAAGTAACCTTTTTTCAACCCGACTAGCACACAATTGCGAAGGGAATAAGAAAACATGAAAAACAGAACCGACATAAAAGAGTTTATTCTTGGTATAGAGAAAAATTTTCAAGTCAATAACTGGACTGTCAATGGCATCCATGTTTGGCCATTTATCCGAATTCGATTATTTTTTTATCTTATTCGAATCTTGGAATCGCAACCACAAAATGACAAAAAAACAGACTCTGCTGTGGTAATCAGCAAGAAGTCTTTGTTCCAAAACGCCATTGTAAAAACCAAACAATTTCTGGCAGCCCTCAATTACCTAAAATGGCATTGGTTATTGCCTTCCAAGAAATACCTTTTTTTAGGTACCGACGGTCATAGAGTCAACTTTAGAGGCAAACGATATAACCGCTATTTTGATGTTTTTATTGACAACAACAACCTTAAATCGGAATCACTCTATTTTGAATACGACAAATTGCCAATAGACAATCAGTACAATAAATCATTATTATACAAACACCATCAGCCGTATGTAGGGTTTTTGCATTACCAAAAAAGGCTAGGTAAAAAACCCAATCTCGATTTTCAATGGGATGGTTTTAAGCCTTTTCACGATTTTCTTAAACACAACCCAATCACCCAACAATTTGCAGAAAGCTACACCCCATCAGATTTAGAAAAATGGGCAGAATCGTTTATCAATAAAGTGGATTTTTTTAAAAAAACACTACATAAAATCAACCCAAAAAAAGTACTGATTCTTTGTTATTATTCGGATGATGTGATGGCTTTGACCGTTGCCGCCAATCAATTAAAAATTGCCACAATTGAGATGCAACACGGTCCGCAAACCGAATTACACCTTGCTTACAGCAACTGGACTACGCTGCCAGCGACGGGTTATGACGCCTTGCCAAGAAATTATTGGTGTTGGGATTCCTACAGTCAAAGTGTTTTGGAAAAGTGGATTTCTAAAACCGATTGCTACTCTACTAAAGTGGTGGGAAATCCATGGGTCGATTTTTGGAAAAATAATGCCACCCCTTATCCACATTCGGATTATATTTTATACAGTTTGCAACCCAAGCCAGTAACTTTAGCCGAACTTTTTCCGCCTTTACTTATTGATTTTATAAAACAAAATCCCTATAAATGGTTTTTGAGATTGCATCCAAGGCAACTGAACGAAAAACTAGCTATTGTAAAATTCCTTAAAGAACAAAACGTTTTGCATTTGGTAACTATCGAAGCCGCAACCAATGATCCGTTGCCACAATTGTTGGCCAATGCCCGAATTCACCTCACGCATTTCTCGGGCACCACTATTGAAGCCGCGCTTTTCAACGTATACACCGTGTTGCTCAATGAACTTGGTGTCGTTTCTTTCCCGGAATTACTTTCCAAAAAACAAGCTGTTTTTCTTGACCCAGCAGATTCTACTTTTTCAACTAATTTGAAAGAAGTTATAGAGAATACTGCAATGCATAACAAAAAGGGTGTTTTGGAGGATTGTGCTGATGAGGGAATTGTAAGAGCGCTTTTTTTATGAGTGTTTTGATGTTTTGACAAGGTTTTTTTGCAAATTTTGAATTGCTTGAGGGCGCTTCGCTTGAGGTTTTCCATGGCTTTTGACTTTCAACTTCCTCGTCAGTCTGAGCCTACCGAAGATTTTTTTGTCGCAGCAAAAGAGGAACACCGTGTCACATAGTAAGTGGAACTATAAATAATAATTTCACGCAATGGGTGTTTTTAACAAAAAGTGTATCTTTGGAACTTGTACCGACACAACAAATTTATTTGACTAGAAGATGAGCTTCAAGAATAAAATTATTGCAAAAATAAAGTTTTGGTTAGTCACCCATAACGAAATTAATAAAAGTATTGTCATTCCCGCCACTACCAAAGTCGCGGGTTCAAAGCTGAGTGCCAACGTAGCGTTAGGGTCGAAAGTCAAAGTTACCGAAGGAATACTCAGCGGTTCAGTTTCTATTGGAAACAACAGCAAGGTTTCCAATGTTGTGATGCGAGGTGAAATTATCCTAAAAGAAAATTGTAAAATCCACGGTGCCTCTCTAGTTGGTAAAATAACCATAGGGAGATTTTCCTCGCTTTGGGGTCCCAATTTAGACCTGATTTCACTAGTGGATGCCCCCATTTCAATAGGCGCGTTTTGTTCCATAGCTCGCAATGTTACCCTGCAAACCTTTAATCACAATCACAAAAAAGCCACTACTTATTATATGGGTAAAAACTTTTTTAAAGAAAAATGGACAAACGAAAGAGTAAGTAAAGGAGGAATCACCATTGGAAATGACGTTTGGATTGGCGCACACAGTGTCATTTTGGGCGGAACAACTATAGGTGATGGTGCCGTTATTGCCGCCAACAGTGTAGTCACAAAGGATATAGCGCCTTACGCCATTGTAGGAGGAACACCCGCCAAAATAATAGGTTTTCGTTTTGAAGAAGACATTATTGACCAACTCTTGCAATTGCAATGGTGGCATTGGACAGCGGAGGAAATCAATTCTAATAAGGCTTTTTTTGAAAATGAGCTCACCAAAGAAATCTTACAAGGCTACCTGAAATCAGTACATATTTGATTTTCATAGCTTTGTTTGCTAGGATTTTGTTTAAAAAACAACCTTTCCATAACCTTAGATAGCAATTTCCACCTTATTTTTGCCAAAAGTATATGATAGCAGTTTCCATAATCATTCCGGTATATAATTCTGAGAAGTATTTAAAAGAATGCATCGAGTCGTTGCTTGCTCAAACATTGCCTCACTGTGAGTTTATCTTTGTCAATGACGGTTCACAAGACAACAGTCAAGCCATTATTGAATCATATCAAATAACTGATTCAAGAATTATCTTAATCAATCAGGAAAATCAAGGGGTTAGTGCTGCCAGAAACAAAGGTTTGTCCTTGGCAAAAGGGCAATATGTTGGTTTTGTAGATGCCGATGATTATCTGGAATTGGATTTTTATCAAACTCTCTACGACAAAGCTATTTTGGAAAACCTGGACATCATTTGTTCTAATTTCATCAAAGAGCAAGACGGCGTAGTCATTACTTCCAAAGCGCCCTTTCAAGAAAATACAATTTTCGACAGTTCTTTTATTAAAAATGAAAGTCTTCCGTTCCTTATAAAAGACAATTCCTTGAATACCTGTTGTACTAAACTATACAAAAGAAATTTACTGGTGGAAAACAGTATAACGTTTCCCGTTGGGGTAGCTTTAGGTGAAGACGGATTATTTACCTTTCAGTGTTTTTTCTATGCCAGGAGAGTTCTTTT
>JBILYQ010000023.1:0-12835 GCA_044377655.1 Flavobacterium sp. | reverse complement strand
AATTTCGTAAACTCCTCCTTTTGAAAATAGACTGCAGAAAATAAAATTCCTACTATTGATAGTGCAACAATATAAGGTTTAACAAACAGGACTTTTTTATAAACAGGAACTAATAATCTGAGTATGGAAGCAATTGTAATTCCAATGATTATAGGAATAAATATTGTTGTGGATTGTTTTATCATATCAGTATCAATCCAACCATTATTGATGTTGCCAATAAAAATTATGATGTTAAAATAAACCAAAAAGTATAATGAAGCATTCCAATCTTCTTTATTAATAATTATAAATTTTAAGGTTAAAAGAATTCCAATAAGAGATGAGTATTGATAATACTGAATTAATTTTTCATAAGGAAAAATCAGATGAGGAAAATAGTTATAAGCACTTACAGACATTAGACTTGAATGAAAAAATAGCAAAATGTCATTTTCAAAACTCACACAAGCTAAACCATAAATTGTAGCTAAAACGACAAGAGATACTAACAATGATCCAATCCCAATTAAATTGTATTTTTTGTGTTTTATATTTGTAAAAGGTATTCCTAAAATAACGAATGGTATCATTAAAACAATCAAAGAGAATAAATCAATTAAACCAATAGCTGTAAATGCAAAAAGGAAATTGAAAAAATAAGTCTTTTTATTCCATTTCAATAAATCGGGCTTTAAATAGAAAACCATGGTTGGTAAACCTAATGAAATAGCCAAAAACATGGCCTTGTGTTGCAAAATATATGAAATATTTATTGGGGTAATGGTATAAAAAATGGCAAATAGTAAAGAAGCAATTAAGGGTGCAATTGTTCTAGAATTGGTAATTTTAGAAATAGTCCAAAACAACAAAACACACAGCAAAACCGCTTCCAAAATTCCCATTGTTTCCAATGCTATTTCTGGACTAACACTAGCAAGTTTTCCGTAAAAATTTATTAAAGCATATTCACCAACAGGATAAACACCTTTCAAAAACCAATTTTGAGAATCAAAATCAATGACTGTTTCTAAATCCGACGACCAAAGATCTGACAAGGAATACAAATCAAATTTGAAAAAAAAATAGCGACCCGCAAAAGTTATAATTCCTAAAAAAACAACTGTAAATAATAATGTTAAGATGGTAACACGATTTTCACTATTAATTTTGGGGAATATAAAAAAGGATATTTTTTTTTGAAGCTCGACATTTTTTAAAAACTCAAAAATACTTCTTTTAATCTTTTTTGTACTAAATAAAATAGGTTTTAAAATGTTTTTCCTTCCAACGGAACCAATAAAAACTATGATAATTAATATAAAAATGACATTGAAAAGATTATAAATATTGAACTGAACAAGTAGAAAAATCAATATCAGGGTTAAACTCCCATATTTAAACCATTTATTTGCAAGGAAATCAAAGTAACTAACATTAATTTTTGAATTAATGAATTTCCTGTTCAAATAGTAAAAAAAGAGTATCATCAGACAAAATCTGACAAAGCCTAATAGTATTGAACTGTTTATAGTCATTCTTTTATTAATTAGAGAATTTTGGAATACTCTGTAAATCGAGTTTCCCTATGAAGTATTGAAAATTTGTTTTCAATACTCTTTTTTGAACCGCTTTAAAAAGAGATTGTGTATCTGCATATTCAACTAATATGATTGGTAAATTATATTTTTTTTCAATATATTTTAATTCTTCAATATATTTTTGAAAAGTAACTTTATCTCTCAATTTATACTTATTATCTGCAAAAGTGTAGTTTGTAGCTACCGATTCTACAGTTATTCCGTCAATATAAGGAGCGGTTTCTTTTATTATTTGAACACCTGCATTTTGCATAATAAAAGAATTTGGATACTTAGAATCCAACTTTTTAAGAAAATCAATAAGTTCTTTTTTTTGATTTTTTTGATAACCAAATGTTGTAAAATTATCAATATTGTCAAGAAACAATCCGTCATATCCAAAAGTCAACGTTTTGTCAATTATTGATAAAAGTGTCGAAACCGTTTTTTTTGATTTTAAATCTAAGTAATGACTATCCCAGTTTTCATTTTTCCCCAATAAATTATTTTTCAATAATTTATAATGAGAGGCATTACTATTCACTTCACCCAAGCTGATATATGCGAGTACTTTTTTATTATGCTTTTTTATTTTACTTATTTCAGAAGCATTGTAATGTTTTGATTCAAGAATAACAAAATTATAGCCTTTTATGAGTTCCACATTTAGTTTACCATAACAAAATAGTATGGTGCTTTTTTGATAACTAATACCTAAAGTATTGGATAACAATAGCGAAGGAAGAACCCATAAAAATAATTTAATATGCCGCATAATAGTAATAATCTAAATTTTTAAAGAACTTTATATTCTCACGCAATGTTAAAAGCATAAAAAGAATTGCGCCACACAACATCCCAATAACACTGTATTCGTAGGCAAAAAAGCGGCTTAAAATAAACCCAACTGCCAAATTTAAAACACAAGCCAAAATTATTGCTCTAAGTGATTTGGCAGGTTTTCCTAAAGTGAATAAGTAAAGCGTATTAAGCATTCCCCATGCTAAAAAGAAATATCCAAAACCTCCGATAAAACAGACTCGAACACTTACTTCAACTAAAACAGCATTAAATTGTGCTTCATATCCCCATGATGCTGTAATCAAATAATAAATTAATATAAATATCAAAACACTAGTTATCAATAAAATAACTACATTTTGCCAGTACATCGTTAAGAGTTGTTTATTGAATAATTCAGGTGATCTATAGGTAGTTGCTTTTTGCCCAATTTCAATAAATCGAGAAAAAGAAGCGATGCTATATTCAAGCACTCCTGCTAATAATAAAAAAACCAAAATAGCCATATCCATTCCAACTTCATAATCTTTGTCAAAATAAATCAGAAATGGTAATGCTCCAGAAATACTTGATGACCATGCTAATATTCTATCAATAAAAATAAAAACGTAAATAAAAACACCATAAAAAAAGTAGTTATAGTTTTGATATAACATTACTGAAATTTTAATTGTAAGATTTGAGTCTACTTGACTTTTACCAATCTTTCTATTGAAGAAGTAAACTAAATAAAGTTTAGAAATTAGTATAGCAATCAAAATTCCAATCCAATGTGTGAAATAAATCATCAAATTGGTTTGACTTTTGAGTAAAATTGCCGTGGATGTAGCTGCTAATATAGCTATAGAGATAACCCATCGTTGTTCAATAGTGTGCAAAGGAGCAATAAATAACAATAATAAACCAATCAAAAATGCATACATAAAAACAATAAACAGTACCTGAATTGGATAGAGATGGAAAATGAAATTGAAAAAAAATATTAATGCCAATACCAATAATATTGACTTTGCTCCCATTTTTATCAAGTAATTGATGGTTTGCCTGGTCATAAAATAATCTTCATGATTCCAAAAGAAAGAAGCTTGTCTACCAATGACTTGAACAAAACCTCCTGTGCAAATCAAACCAACAATTACGCCTAAAACTACAGCTGTAGATTGAACTAAATTAAAACCAACATAGGTCCACAAAGAGTATCCAAAAAAGACAATGGCTACAATTTGCAAAAATACTGGCAACAAATGAAAAATTCCTAACGGGTAATAATGTGCAAAAATTTTTGCCTTGATAGTTAAATAATCAGAAATTAGTATAGTTCTGTTTTCCTTTGATTTGGAGGCTTCAATTTCCTTCCTATTCTTTACATCAAAATGTTCTGGTGATGTCGTTAATTCCTGAAAAATAATATCGGCTAATATTTTAATTGACACTACACCAAAGTCTGCTAGAGTATCCTTATCACGAATTCCTAGAGATTCAATTGTAGCGGCTACAACTCTATTACTAACAGGCTTCCCTATTTTATCTTTGATATCGGCTATCAAAAAATCAATATTTTCAGTATATTTTTTCATTCTAGGTTAGGGCACAAATTTATGAAGCCTCCATTGCTTCGAGACTTCCCATTTGAATGAAAATTGGTTCGTGAACTTTTTTAGCATCTCTATTTAATACTCTTTCATAAGCATCTTCATAGGCATTAATGAATTTACCAATGGTGAAATTATCAATTACTTTTTTTCGTCCATTAGCTCCCATTTTTTCTCTAAGTGCTTTGTCTAAAAGTAATTCTACAACTCTGTTGCCAATTTCTACATGGTCTTTTGGTTTACAAATAAAACCGCAATTTTCATCCAAAGCTTCTGTAACACCGCCAACATCTGTGGCTACAACTGGAATTCCACAACTCATTGATTCTAAAACAGTATATGGAAATCCTTCTGAAATGGATGTTAATATAGAAATATCACCTTCAGAAAATAATTCATGTGGTTTATAATGAAAACCAGCAAGCTTGAAATTATCTTCCAATCCTAATTCCTTAATTAAATCATTGCATTCTTTTGTATATTCTGGAACGGCGTTATTATCACCATAAACCAAATACTGAACATTGGGAATGGATTGTTTTGCAATACCACAAGATTTAATCATTGTAATAACATCTTTTAATTCAAATATTCTCGCAGCAGCAACTACAGTTGGAATACCTTCTAAATGTTTTGGTTTTGGAGCTGGAGCAAAAAGCTCATGATCAATACCATTATATATTACTTCAATATTATCAGGATTTGCACCATACATTTTCTCCCAAATCATGTTAAATTTATTTACTGACAAAATCAAATCTGCTTTGTGATACACAAGTTCTGTAATGCTTTCAGAAAATTTAATTAATAATTTTTTTAGAAAAAATGAATATTCTGATGAATTTATTGCTAATAGACGTTCACGGATAAAAACGCCATGTTCAGTAGCGATAATTGGTGTATTATATTTGTATTTTAAAACCAACGCTGGTATCACAGGGAAACCAGAAACGGTTAAATGCGAAATATCGGCTTTAGGAACATCTATAGAAAGTGGAATTAAAAAACGATAAATCCAACGCATTCCAACAGTCAAATCATGCAATGAAGCTTCCTTATCATCTTTGGATATTATCTCTTTTACCAAAGAACAAAAGGTTCTCCAAACATCTATATTCTGCATTGTTTTTTTATAATCATGCTTTTGAAAAAATTTCCACATTTTGAAAACGATATCGTCAAAATCTTTCACATTTCTAGTGTCAGAGTATATGCAAGTGATTAATTTTCTAAAAACAGGAATGAACTTTTCAACAACAGCTGAATCATCATTTTTTTCTTTTCTATGAACAATTTTGTAGAAATCTCTACCATAATTAATCATTTCTTGTGGTTCAAGTGGAGACCACAAAGGAACTTGAATAACATTTTTTATATTGTCACTCAACTTATATCGTGGCTTTGTCTCAAAAGAAGCGTTTATTGAATACAATGAAAAATAAGCATTCTTTACATCATTGCAAAGCATGTGAGACCAAGTTGAAACTCCACCTCCATTGTAAGGATATGTGCCTTCTAAAATTAATAAAACATCGTACTTATTTCTCATATCAAAAACATTATAACATTAATTCTAAAACGATAAATAATTATCATCTTATGAAACTCTTGAAATTTTGGGGGTTGTTTTTGAAAATAAGGAAAAGACAGTGTGGTTCAACAATTTCCTTTGGTGTATTAAATTAGCTTTAACACCTTACAAATTTATGGTATTCTTTTTAGTAATAATAAAACAAATGTATAAATCAGTTGAACCTAAAAAAAATATCGACGAACGGTAAAAAGGTGAAAATTACATCGATGTAATTTATGTCAATGGGGAGCTAAACGAAGAAAATTAATTAATATTTTATAAAAAAATCTTATATAAAATATCAAATTATACTAATAAATTCTTTCTCGGAATTTTTTTCCAATAGCAAGTGTCAATTTTGAGTTGTAATCTTCAGTTAGCCACTCTCTATAATTTTTACTGGTTTTCCCCAAATATTTAACAAATCGGATAACCCTACTGTTAATGTCATCGGTGAGTAATTTGGCCAATATTCTTGCTTCAACTAATTCCTCAGAATTATCAACACACATGGCCGCATGTTGGTCTATTGATTTTTCTAAAACTACTTTTGAACGCAAGTTTAAAGCGATTGCCCTTTTAAATTCAGCTTCAATATCTAGCGATATATCACTTGTTTTACTAAATTTTATTCTAATTTCATCGGGCATTACATACCTAAAATTTAATTCTATCTCAGCATCATCTCGTAAATTATCCAAATAGTATTCGGGTGATTTAAAAATATGCTGCCAATTAATGGTTTCATTCCATAAACCAAATCGCAAGGCATTGTTTCCTAAATCAATAACATTAAAACTGTTTTTATTTGGTAATTTTCTGGAACCACGACCAATCATTTGAAAATACAATGTCAATGATTTTGTTGCTCTATTAAGAATTATGGTTTCCACAGTAGGTTCGTCAAAACCGGTTGTTAGTATTCCGACAGAAGTCAAAATAGCGTCAGGAGTTTTTTTAAACCATTGCAGAATTTCTTTTCTGTCTTCTGGGGTTGTTGTATTATCTAAATGACGAATAGGAAGTTTTGCTTCTTTGAATGTTTCATACACATACAAGGATGTGTTTATTCCATTATTGAAAATTAAAGTCTTTTTGCCCAATGATTTTTGAGTATAGGAATGCAACAATTTTTCTTGCATGACCATATTGGTATACAAATCATCTGAAGATTTTACAGTATAATCTCCATTTATCCCTACTTTTAAAGACGTCAATCCAACGTCATAACTATAGGTAGTGGCTTTTGCCAAAAATCCGTTATCAATTAAGTTTTGTATGGTGTCTCCAACAATAAGTTCATCATAGTTTTCATGCATTGGTAACTTAATATTGGAACTCAAAGGTGTTGCTGTAACTCCAAGAATGAATGCGTTTTTGAAAGAACTTAGTAGTTTTCGAAAGGAATTATAATGTGCTTCGTCAATGATAACTAATCCAACATTATCAATGAGTAATTTTTCGTCATTTAAACGGTTTTTCAAAGTTTCAACCATGGCAACAAAACAAGAATACTCATCTTGATCTGGTAATTCCTTTATTTTACTATTTATAATTTTATTTTTAACATCAAATCCTTTGAGCATTTTGGATGTTTGCTTGCAAAGTTCTATGCGATGTGTCAATACCACTACTTTTTTATTGTGTTGTGATAAATACCTCCGTACTATTTCCGAAAAAACAACAGTTTTTCCACCACCAGTGGGCAATTGATATAGTAAATGATAATCCTTACGAGCATTATCCAATCGTTCAAAAATTTTGTCAATGTCTCCCTTTTGGTAGCCATAAAGCTCCTTTTTTTCTTCAATTTCGTTAATTAAATCTTTTTGAGACATTCTATTTTTTTAATAATTCGCAAAAGTACATCTAAAAAAGCATTAATTGATGTTAAAAAAGATACTTACAAAAAAATTAATATTCAAAACGCTCGACTATAGCATTGAACTCATATTTATTGAGCCAATCTTGTGTAGTAGTTTCCTCTTTTATTGCAAATATTCTATCATAGAATTCATTCAATATCCCAATTTCAATCATATAACTTATGGCTTGTTGGAACGAACTTAGCATACTTTTAAAGAATAATTCTTGCTTGATGACTCTTTCTGCTGATAGTGATTGTGCAATCTCAATATTAAAAAGCATTAAGTCGATAATTATATATGGATCAACACCAAGTGATAAAAAGTGTTTGATAAATTTTTGTGCTACTGAACGACGCATTTTAGGTTTCTTACCACGAATAGGAAAATATTCATTGGAAATTTTCAACTTAGCATCTTTAGCCAAATTATTTTCATTTGGATTAAAAACAAAATCATAATATACTTTGACGTCTTTAAACTTATCATATAATGTAATGATTTGCTCCTCCAGCTGTTCCTTATCAAGTTCGGAAAGATATTTTTTTAAATCGCGTTTACTCATTGCTGTTTTAAATTAGTACAAAAGTAAATTACTTTATGTATCAATAATCAATCAAAGATTTTCAAATATATTGCGATTTCGGAAGGAATATCCTATTTAGTATTGCTTGCCAACATGCTTTTTATAAAGCCTTCTAATATAGATTTATATAAATCATTATTATATCCAATAGGAATGTCTCACGGTGTTCTTTTTATAGCTTATATTTTTTTAGCATTGTTGATTAAAAAAAGTCAAAATTGGTCTTTTAAAGACTTGTTTATTGTACTTACGGGTTCCTTAATTCCATTTGGAACTTTCTACATTGAAAAAAAATATTTAAACTATGCATAAAATAATCGAAAAAATATTTGCCTGGTGTTACCCACTTTTTAAAAAATGGGGTTTTAATGAAACTATTGCTTCTTATCTAAGTTTATTCATTAACATTTTAATTTTAGGAGTTTTAGCCTATAGTATTTATATTGTATTTAGATACACTTTGGTTAAATTGATGGTATTTATTGCAAAAAAAACCAAAACCAAGTTTGATGATTTATTAGTTTCTAATAAAACCGCAAAATACATTGCTCACTTAATACCTTTATTGTTCATTTACAAAGTTGTACCAATACTTTTGGAAAATTATGTCTATTGGGAAGATGTTTTTGGAAAACTAGTTGGAATCTATATAGTACTATTGATTTTATGGATTATAAAAACTATTCTTCACGCCTTTCGCGATTATTTAAAGCAAAATCCCGTTTACAGCGATAAACCAATTGACAGTTACATTCAAGTTATCATGATTAACCTCTGGATAATTGGTATTTTTATCATTGTTTCCAAGATATTTGACATCGATTCTCGCAGTATGCTGACAACACTTGGAGCAATTTCTGCAATCATTATTTTGATATTTCGAGATACTATTCTTGGTTTTGTTGCCAGCGTTCAAGTTTCTTTGAATGATATGGTTCGTATTGGCGATTGGATTACGTTTGATAAATTTGGTGCTGATGGTGATGTTATTGAAATAAATTTAGCAACTGTAAAAGTTAGAAATTTTGACAACACAACAACTACGATTCCAACGTATAGTTTGATTTCAGATTCTTTCAGAAATTGGCGAGGCATGCTCAATTCTGATGGAAGAAGAATTAAAAGACATGTTTTAATTAAAGCAACTAGTATCCGATTTTTAGAAATAGAAGAAATAGAAAATTTGAGAAAAATCGAATTAATCAATCAATATATTGATCATAGACAAGTAGAAATTAATAAATATAATGAGTCACACCTTGTCGATAAATCACTTTTAATTAATGGACGAAACATGACAAATTTTGGGTTATTTAGAAAATATATCACACAATATCTTTACAATTATCCTGGATTAAATAAAGAAATGATCTTGCTTTGCAGACAATTACAACCGACACCACAAGGAATTCCTCTGGAAATTTATACTTTTACAAATGATAAAAGATTTGAAAATTATGAATATATCATGTCAGACATTTTTGACCATGTCATAGCTTCAACATCCTATTTTGATTTAGAAATCTTCGAATTGCCATCGCAAGGCAAAGATGTTGTTTCTCAATAAAATATATTATTTAAACCGATCTCTAATAAATCCAATTTCTGTTTTTCCATGAGCTTTTGGCTTGCCATCATTTCCCAAACTAACCATTGTAATATTATCTATAGTGATTATTGTTTCTCGGGTCATTATATTCCTTGCTTCACATTTTAAAGTAATTGAAGAATTTCCAAATTTTACAACATCAATTCCAATTTCAACAATATCTCCTTGTTTAGCGGAACTTCGAAAATTTATTTCCGACATGTGTTTAGTAACTATTTTTGAGTTTTCTAATTGTATAATAGAATACAAAGCTAACTCCTCGTCTATCCAAGCCAATAACTTTCCTCCAAATAAAGTTCCATTTGGGTTTAAATCTTCTGGTTTTACCCATTTTCTGGTATGAAATCTCATAATTAAATTGATTTAATATATCACAAAAATAATGTTTTTTAAATGCACCTTGAAAAGTAACACTCAAAATTAAATATCAAAACAAACAACCATAAGTTTTTTTTTAAAACAAGTAAGCTATATTTTAATACCAAATCATTACTATAATTTAAAATTATTCTTAATTCCTGAATTTAAATAACACTATTAATGCGTATTTAGCAATTAATATCTTGCTTTTTAAATCTAAACCTTTATATTTGCCCCTATTGAAATATTAATTTAAAAATAAAAATTAATTACTTATTTATATTATGAAGAAGAATTTACAATTATTTTCAATCCTGTTTTTATCATTTTTTGCGGCAAACTCGCAAGTAATCGATACTACAAGCTCGCTAGTTGATGGTTATAACAAATGGTCTATTGAACTTTCTGTTGGTCAAAGTAAGGGTGTTAAACCTTATGCAGATGGTTATTATTCAAGCAATCCTGATAAATTTTTTGGAAGAATTCAAGCAAATACTTACGGTATTGCTGCAAGATACATGATAAGTCCAAAATTTGGAGTTAAAGCCGATTTTGCTTATGACAAATTAAATAATGATACTTCTACTGAAAGCTTACCCTTCGAAATGCAGCAGTTTAGATTAGGTGTACAAGGAGTTGTAAATGCTATTCGTTTATTTGGTGTTGAAGAATCTGCCGGTAGATTTGGATTACTGATTCACAGTGGATTGCAGTTTTCACAAATGACCTCAAAAACAGAGAACACGTTTGAAAATAATCAAAATAATGATGTTACGGAATATAATGGAGGAATCGTTATAGGATTTTCTCCTCAATTCAGAATAACCAAAACAATTGCTATTATTGGAGATTTTAGTGTTTTAAGTAACTACAGACAGCATTTCAACTGGGACGGTTCCTATGCTGCTAATTCAAACAACTTATCTGGTCAAATGCTTACTACCTCTCTTGGTCTTTCTTTCTCTTTCGGAAATGAAAAAGTTCACGGAGATTGGGCAATTATCCAAGACAAAAATAAAGAAGAAATAGAGAGTCTTGACAAACGTATTGGTGACATGGAAACCATGATGAACGATACCGATAAAGATGGCGTTCCAGATTATTTAGATCTTGAAAATAATTCTCTTGTTGGTGTAGCCGTTGATACTAAAGGTAGAATGGTTGACATGAATACAAATGGAGTTCCTGATGAATTAGAGAAATATATGGCGAAATCAATCTCCGCTTCTATTTCCCAATCAGAAAAAGATACCAATTCACAAATGATAGCCAAGTTAATAAATGAAGGGTATATAGCCGTTTATTTTGATACTAATAAATCAAAACCAACTAATGCATCTACAGAAAATATTGGTTTTATTTTAACTTATCTAAGAAACAATTCAACTGCATCTATTGATATTTCAGGGTATGCTGACGAAAAGGGCAAGAATGAGAAAAACAATAAATTGTCTTCTGACAGAGCCGAAAATATTAAAAACACTCTTGTAAAAGCGGGTATTAGTGCTTCAAGAATTAACATCGTAGCTGCAGGCGAAGATTCTTCAGTTGATCCTACATCAGGAGAAGCTAGATCTTTAGTTAGACGAGCTACCTTTAAGATTAAATAATTAACAATTATTCCTTAATAACTAATATTAAACCTCTGTTTTTAACAGAGGTTTTTTTTTACCTTTAAAATAAAAAAATGGAAACTAGAGACCAATTTATAAAGGAGTTTAGAGGCGATTCAATCGGAACTATAAATTCCCAATCTTCTGCAGATGAATTTTTTCAAAATCAGACTTTACGACCAATTTTAAAATTGCAGAACGATCTCTTTTTGGAAGTTTTCAAAAATTATGTCATCAAAAACAAAATTGATTTTTATCAATTTACCATTGAAAAAAAACTTCAGTTCATAGAAAACAGCATACAGCGCGATATCAAATTCCGAAACTCATTAAAAGGTATCGTTATTGGATTATTTTCAATAGAAGAGTATTCAAGATATACTTTAAATTCCTCGTCTTTAAATAAAAGAATGATGACAATGTTAATAGAAAGACTAAGAAGTCAAGTGCAATTATTTGAAGTAAAATGACTATTGATATTTTCTTTTAATCTCCAAAAAAGATTGTGTTGAAGCAACTAAATCTTCAATTACTTCTTTTCTTAAAAGCTCCAAATCAGTATAATTTAAATACTTTGCCCAATCATTTTCGGTCAAAACCTGCTTGATGTTTTTTATGGTTTTTGCGGTTTCATTGGCATTTCGTAACCCTAATTTGCCATCATAATCCGAAACTAGTTTATGATAGAAATTTACTTCCTGAGTGTCAATATCTACTTTGATAAAAAACAATTTTGAACTAGCGTCATTGGTATAAAAATCATCCCAACGTGCAAAGGCAACAGTTGCTTTTTGATTTTTATATTTGGATATTGGAACCAATCGCCAGTGACAATTGGCCACTCTTCCCCAATGGTCCGAAAAGCGATACACGCCATCAGTTGTGAAATAATAATGACTGTCGTGTTTGCTTTTGAAATTGAGTTTCAATTCTTGAATTTCGGTTGCGGCAACTTCCTTCCAAATGCAAAAAGTGTGGGAATGGAAGTTGATTTTATGGTAGTTTTTATTGGAAATCATGGTGATGAAAAAGACTGTAACTACTATTTATAAAAAGTAAATATAGTTTTTTGATGGCTAAAATAAAAGAAACTTTGGAAGTATCTACTTCGGTTTGAAGCTGACTTTTAAGTTTATTTAAATCCATAGTTAATAAGTAATGTAAAAAGTACCTTTTGTTACTTTTTTTGAGTTGAAATTATTTAAATTATCGGGTGAGATTTCAGCAAATTCTTTTGGATTTTGGCAACTCTTTACTTTACTTCGGCAATAACCTCT
>JBILYQ010000237.1:0-3896 GCA_044377655.1 Flavobacterium sp. | reverse complement strand
GCTAGATACAACTGAAATAGCAATATCGTCAACTCCTGAAGAATAGTCGCCTGCTTCCCAATTGTTATCATAATTAGTTACATTAATTGCCCCGCCACCATTTGAAGTGCTCGCCATTGAAAATACGGCAAACCCACCGTTACCATAAGCCAATCCATGGTCACCTGGTGCGGCATTGTAGGTTTTTGTGCTTCCATCCATAGTTACTTTGTAAAAATTTGAACCACCGCTTGAAGAATCATCAGATCCTGAACAGCCAAATAACATCATAAGAACAACACTCGAAAGTAATAATTTAATTTTCATACTATTTAAATTTAATAAAAGTTAATAAATACAAAATTAACACTATTTTTTTTAATGTAAAATACCCATTAATAGTATTTTGCAACTTTTTATTTCAATAAAATATAATCACACATACAAAGAATAATAGGTTAACTTTGTAAATCAAAAAAATGTTACCCATGAAACTCGTTTTCGCCTCCAATAATAGTAATAAAATAAAAGAAATTCAGCTTCTTATACCAAATTCGATAGAAATTCTTAGCCTATCAAACATTGGTTGTCATGAAGAAATACCCGAAACAGCAGATACCATTGAAGGAAATGCCATTTTGAAAGCCAATTATATCACTGAAAAATATGGCTACAATTGTTTTGCAGATGATACTGGTTTGGAAGTCAAAGCTTTAAATGGCGAACCAGGTGTTTATTCAGCACGATATGCAGGCAGTCAGAAAAGTGCCGAAGATAATATGAATAAACTTTTGGATAATTTAAAAGACAAAACCAACAGAAACGCCCAGTTTAAAACGGTTATAGCGCTAAATATCGAAGGGGAACAACATCTTTTTACTGGAATTATAAAAGGAAAAATTACAAATGAAAAAATTGGGAATCAAGGATTTGGTTACGACCCAATTTTTAAACCCGAAGGTTATCAACATACATTTGCGCAACTTTCTCTTCTAGAAAAGGCTACAATAAGCCATCGTGGCATAGCAACCAAACTCCTATTGGAATTTCTTAAAAAAGTAACTAATTGATTTTCAAATAATAATAAAATATTAAATCTTAATTTCACATTAGATTATCTAATTTATTCGACGTACCTTTGCACCGAATTTAAAAATAAATAATGAACAAATTTGAACAATTAGGATTGAGCGAATCGCTACAACGTGCGATTATCGATCTAGGATTTGAAAATCCGACCGAAGTACAAGAAAAAGCGATTCCAATGCTATTGGAAAAAGACACAGATTTAGTTGCGTTGGCTCAAACAGGGACAGGGAAAACGGCAGCTTTTGGTTTTCCGCTTATTCAAAAAATTGATGCTAACAATAGAAATACACAGGCGTTAATTTTATCACCAACACGCGAACTATGCTTGCATATTACAAATGAAATTAAAAACTACTCTAAATACGAAAAAGGTATTAATGTAGTGGCTATTTACGGTGGTGCAAGTATTACAGAACAAGCAAGAGACATCAAAAGAGGCGCGCAAGTTATTGTGGCTACTCCAGGTAGAATGCAAGACATGATTAACAGAGGTTTGGTAAACATTTCTCAAATTAACTATTGTGTGCTTGACGAAGCTGATGAAATGTTAAACATGGGTTTCTACGAAGACATCGTAAACATATTATCTACAACACCAGACGAAAAAAGCACTTGGTTATTCTCGGCTACAATGCCAGCAGAAGTTTCAAGAATTGCTAAACAATTTATGCACGACCCAGTAGAAATTACTGTTGGGGCAAAAAACTCTGGTTCCGCTACCGTTTCTCACGAATTTTACTTGGTAAATGCACGTGACCGCTACGAAGCGTTGAAAAGATTGGCCGATGCTAATCCAGATATTTTCTCGGTAGTATTTTGTAGAACAAAACGTGATACACAAGCTGTTGCTGAAAAATTAATTGAAGATGGCTATAGCGCTGCCGCGTTGCACGGAGATTTATCTCAAGCACAACGTGATGGTGTAATGAAATCTTTTAGAGGAAAACAAATCCAAATGCTTGTAGCTACTGACGTTGCTGCCCGTGGAATTGATGTTGACAATATTACTCACGTAATTAATTATCAACTACCTGATGAAATTGAAACTTACAATCACCGTTCAGGACGTACAGGAAGAGCCGGGAAACTTGGAACTTCTATTGTAATTGTAACCAAAAGTGAAATACGCAAGATTTCATCTATCGAAAGAATCATCAAACAAAAATTTGAAGAAAAAACAATCCCTTCAGGAATTGAAATCTGTGAAATCCAGTTATTGCACCTAGCAAACAAGATTAAAGATACTGAAGTTGATCATGAAATTGACAACTATCTTCCGGCTATTAATCAAGTTTTAGACGGTTTGTCAAAAGAAGAATTAATCAAGAAAATGGTTTCTGTTGAATTCAATAGATTTATTGCTTACTACAAGAAAAACAGAGATATCACTAATCAATCATCAAGTTCAGATAAACGTGAACGCGATGATCGTGAACCAAGAGAGAATAGCAACAATGGCGCTACGCGTTATTTTGTAAACATCGGTTCAAGAGACAATTTTGACTGGATGTCATTAAAAGATTACTTGAAAGAAACACTTGACCTTGGTCGAGATGACGTTTTCAAAGTAGATGTAAAAGAAGGTTTCTCTTTCTTTAATACTGACCCAGAACACACGGATAAAGTAATGGAAATATTGAATAACGTTCAATTAGAAGGACGTAGAATCAATGTTGAAATTTCTAAAAATGATGGTGGCGGAAGACGCGACCACAACGGAAGAAGTTCTGGTGGTGGAAGTTTCGGAGGTAGAAGTTCAGGTGGTTTTAGAGGCGAAAGAAGTTCGGCTCCAAGAGAAGGCGGAACTGGTGGTTTTAGAAGTTCAACTCCTAGAGAAGGTGGTTTTAGAAGCGATAGAAATTCCGCGCCAAGAGAAGGTGGTTTTTCAAGAGGTTCAGCACCAAGAGAAGGTGGTTTTGGTTCAAGATCATCCGAAGCTCCGAAAAGAGAAGGTGGTTTTACAAGCCGTGCTCCAAGACGATCTGAAGGTTCTAACGATGCACCGAGACCAAGAAGACCAAGAAAAGACTAATTAACTTTTGTTAATTTTCTTGTAATAATTACAGTAACTGCAAAATATCTTAAAAGAGTTTTATACTTTTAAGCTTTCAAAAAAAGCCATGAGATATTTTGCAGTTTTCTTTTTCCTTTTATTTTCCATTAGCATCTTTGCTCAAAATAATCCGACTACTCAAATAGTTTCTGGCACCATCATCAACGACAACACCTTATTCCCAATTCCAAATGCTAATGTGATTAACATCAATAAAGTAAAAGGAACTGTAACCAATAGTCGTGGTGTCTTTGATTTAGAAGCTGCCGTAAATGACACGTTACATATTTCCATATTAGGCTATCAATCAATAAGAGTAAGAGTTACTTCGGATTGGGTAAAAAATGGAAATGCCAAAATACAACTAACAGAAAAAGCAATTGCTCTAGAAGAAGTTTTGGTTAGAAAATATGACTTAACAGGCTACCTTGAAATTGATTCTAAACTTATTCCCGAAAAAGAAAATTATCGGTATAGTATTTCAGGTTTACCACAAGGTTATGAAGCTGGAGAAACTTCGCCAAATGCCCTTTCAAGAGTATTGGGCTCCATTTTTAATCCTGCTGATATGCTTTATAATTTCTTTGGCAAAAAACCAAAAGAATTGCGGCGATTAAAAGAACTGAAGAAAGACAACACTGTACGAACTTTATTAGAATCAAAGTTTGATAGAGAAACTATTGCGGTATTGCTTGGTGTGGATAAAAAAGAAATTGCAGAAATTTTACAACGCTGCAACTATTCGGAATCATTTATCAAAACTGCCAATGACCTT
>JBILYQ010000022.1:0-12896 GCA_044377655.1 Flavobacterium sp. | reverse complement strand
CTGATGATTTGGCTCAGTTTGATTTGTTTAAAGATTTTATCGTTGCCGATTATCATATTTTTAAGTCTTTGATTTTTGCAAAAGTGACCTTGGCCGAAGATGAATACCGTTTGTATCGGAATTTGTTTGATATCATTTACAAGGAAATGCCAAAGCCCGATTTGTATATTTACTTATACCAAAGTACAGAAAAATTACTTGAAAACATTAAGCAAAGGGGTAGAAGCTATGAGCAAGAAATACCTGCAGAATACCTCATAAAAATAAACAGTGGTTATCTGGATTACATTAAATCGCAAAACGATTTGAACATACTCATAATTGATGTTACCGATAGGGACTTTCTAGACAATCAAGCCGATTATGTTTATGTGCTGGAACAAATCAGAAATAAAATTAAGGTTTAATATTTCAATTTCTGAAATAAATCCCAAATTACAATTCCGGCACTGACCGCAATATTCAAGGAATGTTTAGTTCCTAATTGTGGAATTTCGATGGTGCCGTTACAAAGTTCAATTGCTTCTTGATTGACCCCAAAAACTTCATTACCAAAAACTATCGCGTATTTTTTTTCTTTCTCAATCGAAAAGTCTTGAAGATAAATGGAGTTTTCAACTTGTTCAATAGCAAAAACCGAGATGTTCTCTTTTTTCAAATCTGCAATTGCTTCTAAAATATTTTTTTTATATTCCCAAGCTACGGTTTCAGTGGCGCCTAGTGCCGTTTTATGAATTTCCTTGTTGGGAGGAATAGCTGTAATACCACAGAGGTATATTTTTTCTACTAAAAAGGCGTCAGCTGTTCTAAAAACGGAGCCGATATTGTTAAGACTTCTAATATCGTCAAGGACTATGATGATTGGCGTTTTTTCGGCTTGTCTAAAATCAGCAACCGATTTTCTGTCCAATTCATTATTTTCAAGCTTTCGCATATTTTTTTGGCAAAGGTATTCAAAAAAAAATCACGCCAAGAGCGTGATTTTAGATAATTTATTAGGAAGCTATGACTAGCTTTTTGTTGGTTCTGCTGCTTTTACTTCTGGTAAAACAGTACCTTTAATAGTCAAAACTTTTGGAGTTGCTGACGCATTAGAAGTAATTGTTACCGTTTTATTGAAAGCACCTGGTCTTTTTGTATCATATTTTACGCCAATAACTGCTTTTGCTCCTGGAGCTATTGGCTCTTTTGGAAACGAAGGAACTGTACAGCCGCAAGATCCTTGTGCATTTGTGATTATTAAAGGTTTATTACCATTGTTTACAAACACAAACTCACGTTTTCCCTCTGCACTGTGAGGAATTGTACCATAATCAATAGTTTCATTTTCGTAAACCATTCCTGCGCCATCCACTTTTGGAGATTCAACAGCAGTCGCTTTTTTAGTAGTCTTTTTTGCCTGAGCATTAGTAGTTGCTACGCTAAACATCGCTATAGCAGCTATTAAAATTATTTTCTTCATTGTATTTTAAATTAAAAATTCAAACAAATTTATATAAAAAAATGTAATGGCAAATTTAAAACTATCTTAAATTTAAATTAATTTTTTTAAGACGCTATTAATTTTAAAATATATAAATTCGCTTTTCACTTAAATAAATCACATAAACATTGGCATCAAACGAAAAAGCAGTTAAGGAAACCCCTTTGATGAAGCAGTATAACGAGATAAAAAGGAAATATCCTGATGCTTGTTTGTTGTTTAGAGTTGGAGATTTTTATGAAACTTTTGGTGAAGATGCCGTAAGGGCTTCTAAAATTTTAGGCATTGTCCTTACCAAGCGAGGTGCTGGTTCTGAAACCGAAACAGCTTTAGCTGGTTTTCCGCACCATTCTTTGAACACTTATTTGCCAAAGTTGGTTAAGGCGGGGCTTCGGGTGGCTATTTGTGATCAACTTGAGGATCCTAAAATGACCAAAACCATTGTCAAGCGTGGTGTTACAGAATTGATTACGCCTGGTGTTTCCATGAATGATGAGGTTTTGCAATCGAAGTCGAATAACTTTTTGGCTTCCATCTATTTTGGTAAAAAACAATTGGGGATTTCTTTTTTAGATGTTTCGACAGGAGAGTTTTTAACGGCTCAAGGCAATGAAGAATATGTAGATAAGCTATTGCAAAATTTCAGTCCAAGTGAAGTGCTTATCCAAAAAAACAATAGAAATCTCTTCAAAACCACTTTTGGAGAAGATTATAACGCATTTTATTTAGAAGATTGGGTTTACCAAGAAGATTATGCTTTTGAAACCTTAACCCATCATTTTCAAACCAATTCCTTAAAAGGTTTTGGTATTGAAGATTTGCAGGAAGGTATAATTTCTGCCGGAGCTATTTTGTTCTATTTATCAGAAACACAACACAATAGAGTTCAACACATTACAAGCATTCAACGCATTTCCGAAGATGCTTATGTTTGGATGGATCGCTTCACAATTCGTAATTTAGAATTGTATCAAAGTCATTCTCATAATGCAGTTACCCTTTTGGATGTAATTGACAGAACACTTTCGCCTATGGGTGGAAGATTATTGAAGCGGTGGTTAGCTCTCCCTTTAAAAGACATTCACAAAATTAGAGGTCGCCATGAAGTGGTTTCGTATTTAAAAGAAAATCAAGAAATACTCCATAAAACACAAAATCAAATTAAACAAATTTCCGATTTAGAACGTTTGATTTCTAAAATTGCCACGGGGAAAGTTTCCCCACGCGAGGTTGTATATTTAAAAGATTCTCTAGACGCCATTATTCCGATAAAAACAATAGCATTAGAAAGCCAACAAGAAGCAGTTCGAATAATTGGGGATAGTTTACACAGTTGTGATTTACTTCGCGAAAAAATAAAAACGACATTAAACCCTGATGCGCCGGTTGCCATTTCAAAAGGGAATGCCATAGCAAAAGGTGTGAATGCCGAATTGGATGAGTTGCGAAACATCGCATTTGCAGGGAAAGAATATTTGGAAGGCATTGAAAAAAGAGAATCAGAATTAACAGGAATATCTTCTTTGAAGATTTCTTTCAATAATGTTTTTGGTTATTATATTGAAGTTAGAAACACCCATAAGGACAAAGTTCCGGCAGAATGGATTAGAAAGCAAACGCTGGTCAATGCAGAACGATATATTACAGAAGAATTAAAAGAATATGAAACTAAAATACTGGGTGCTGAAGATAAAATCCATCTTATAGAAGGACAATTATTTGAACAATTGGTGCATTGGATTGCTACTTATATAAAACCAGTTCAATTAAATGCCAATCTAATTGCCCAATTGGACTGCCTTATATCATTTGCTCAATTAGCCATTGAAAACAATTACGTTTGCCCCATTTTTGATGAATCGTTTGATTTAGAAATTACTAATGGTCGTCATCCTGTCATCGAAAAACAATTGCCTGTAGGGATGCCGTATATTGCTAACGATGTCTTTTTAAACAGAACATCTCAGCAAATCATCATGATTACTGGACCTAATATGTCTGGAAAGTCGGCAATTTTGAGACAAACTGCTTTGATTGTGCTGTTGGCCCAAATGGGAAGTTTTGTTCCTGCAGAAGCAGTTAGAATGGGAGTTGTCGATAAAATTTTCACTAGAGTTGGCGCTAGCGATAATATTTCGATGGGAGAATCTACTTTCATGGTCGAAATGAATGAAACGGCCTCTATTTTAAATAACATTTCAGAAAGAAGTTTAGTATTGCTGGATGAGATTGGTCGCGGAACTAGTACTTATGATGGGATTTCTATTGCATGGGCCATTGCTGAATTTTTACATGATAACCCAGCGCAAGCGAAAACATTATTTGCCACGCACTATCATGAACTGAATGAAATGAGCGAGCTTCTTCCTAGAATTCATAATTATAATGTTTCTGTAAAAGAATTGAAGGACACAGTACTTTTTATTAGAAAGTTAGTAAAGGGTGGAAGCGCTCACAGTTTTGGAATACACGTGGCTAAAATGGCCGGAATGCCACAAATGGTTATACAAAAGGCACAGAAACTGTTGAAAAAATTAGAAAAAAATCATTCTAGTGATGCTTTGAATGGAATAAAAACTATAAAAGACGATATGCAATTGAGTATTTTCAAATTAGACGATCCAATATTGGAAGAGATTAGAGAGGATATTTTGAGTTTGGATATTAATACTTTAACACCCGTTGAAGCCTTGATGAAACTCAATGAAATCAAAAGAAAGTTGCAAATAAAATAAAATACACAGTAAGGATTTTGATATCAGAAGATTAACTTCTTGAAACATTTTTTTTAAGAAAAAGGTTTGTAATATTCAATTTTAGTATTACATTTGCCTCCGCAATACGGTAGAAGTGTTGTAGTTCTTATAAAAATTGAAAAATGCGAAAATAGCTCAGTTGGTAGAGCGCGACCTTGCCAAGGTCGAGGTCGCGGGTTCGAGCCCCGTTTTTCGCTCAAGTACCAAATTATTCTGCTCGGATGGTGAAATTGGTAGACACGCTGGACTTAAAATCCAGTGAACAGCAATGTTCGTGCGGGTTCAAGTCCCGCTCTGAGTACAAAAAGCTTCAAACTATGTTTGGAGCTTTTTTTTTATTTAAATCATTTGTGTTTAGCAAACAAAAAATCCCGATTTCAAATAGAAATCGGGATTTTTTATTATTTGTAAAAACAGTAATGGTTCTAAAAGATATTGGCAAAATTAGTTAAGCCGGTAAGTTATATAAAAACAGAAAGCCACGCGTGGCGTGGCTTAAAATTCTTAAAAACGTTAGTTTCTAATTATTTTTTTACTTCTTCTGTAGCAGCAGGTGCAACAGCAGCAGCAGCAGTGTCAACAGCAACAGCAGCAGTGTCAACAGCTTCAACAGCAGCAGTGTCAACAGCTTCAACAGCAGTTGTGTCAGCAGCAGCATCAGCAGCAGCATCAGCTTGTTTACAAGATACTACAGTTAATGCAGCAATTACAGCTAAACTTAAAAATACTTTTTTCATCTTACTTAATTATAAAAGGTTAATTATTAATTCGAGGCAAAGATATAAATTTTTTAATAGTTTAAAATTTTTTTTTAATTTTTTTTCAAAATCTATATTTTACTTCGAGATATCTTTTAACAATTATTATGCCAGAAAAATATTTTTTAATTATTTTTTCTTGTTTGAACGAATAATTGTCATTTCTTCAATTATATTTTTGGCTCCCGCAAATTTATCAATAATGAAAAGAATATATCGAGCATCGACCATTATGTTTCTACAAATGTCTGGACTATAATAGATATCACTCATCGTTCCTTCCCACACCCTATCAAAATTGAGCCCGATTAAATTTCCATTGGCGTCAATAGCTGGACTTCCTGAGTTTCCTCCAGTAGTGTGATTGGTTCCAATAAAGCAAACAGGCATTTTTCCTTTAATTCCATATTCTCCATAATCTTTGGCATTGTATAAGTCCACCAATTTTTTTGGAATATCAAATTCATAATCGCCTGGAATGTATTTTTCCATGACACCGTCAAGATAGGTTAAAGGCTCATAATATACCGCGTCATTGGGGCTATATCCTTTAACTTTACCATAAGTTACTCGCAACGTACTATTGGCGTCCGGAAAAATTCTGTTATTTGGAAATAATTCTAAAATAGCTTTCATGTAGGTTCTTTGTAAAGCGACATTTTTTAGATTTAATTCATCATATTTTGGCGCTACGTTTTTCAAAAAACTTTCTGACATGGATTTAATTAATTGAAATCCCTTGTCGTTATTCATTTTCTCTAAAACTGATTTCGAATCTCCAGTCAATAATAATTTTACCTTATCATAACTAATTAATTGTGATTGAGAATAAATTGATGCGGTTAAAGTTTTAGCGTCTATAGTATTTAAGGCACTCGGCAAAAATTGTTTTGGTGATTTTGAAACATAAATGGCAATAAGTTGTTCGAAAACTTTTTCATCAACTTCAGCATTGAAATCTTTGTAAAACTCACCCAAACCGTCTATTAAATTGTTTCTTCTGTCGTTAAATGATTGTTCGCCTTTATTATTGTAAATCTGTTCCAACTGAAATAATTTGTATCCAACAGAAAGTAACTCAGTGTTACGCAACGCTACCTCAGAGAAATAGTCTCTTGCTAATGCGTAGTCTTTTATTTCGGTATAGTTATTTTCAAAGTCAGTTAGCAAAGTGCCATATTCGGCTTGCTTTCCCGCCTTGATAACCTTTTCTTGGAATTCTTTTTCAAATTTTTTCTTTTCTGCAACAGCATTTGATTTTTTCAATCCTTTGGTTTCGCCAATCCATTTTTTCCAATAGTTTGCAATACTAGCATATTTTGAGGCATATTGAATTTTGATGGCTTTGTCTTTTCTCATAAACCCATCTTGGACTTTCAACGCCGCATCGCGAATTTCAATTTTTGCTGGATTTAAATCATTCACAATTTGATCTACCGCATAAGACGGCAAATATTCTTGTGTTCTTCCTGGATATCCCAAAACCATGGTAAAATCATTTTCTTTAACACCTTTTATAGAAACAGGAAGGAAATGTTTCGGTGTATAAGGGATGTTGTCTACGGAGTATGCTGCAGGACGATTGTTTTTGTCAGCATAAATTCTGAATAATGAAAAATCGCCAGTGTGTCTTGGCCAAACCCAATTGTCTGTGTCGGAGCCAAATTTACCGATGGAACTTGGTGGTGCGCCGACCAATCGAACATCTTTATAAGATTCGGTCAAAAATAAAATATATTGATTTCCGTCAAAGAATGTTCTGATTTTATTTTCTTGCCAAGCTTCCTTTGGGAAGGATTTACTTAGTGAGGCTATATTATCTTGAATTTTTTTCTGTTTTTCGCTTTCCGTCATGGATGGAGTTACGCCTTCAAGAACCTGTGGCGTTACGTCTTCAATTTTTACTACAAAGGTTACTTCCAAATCCTTATTAGGCAATTCGTCCGCCATTTTGTATGCCCAAAAGCCATCCTGTAAATAATCATGTTCTATAGAAGATTGATTTTGTATGGCGTCAAAACCGCAATGATGATTGGTTAAAATTAATCCTTTTCCAGAAATCACTTCCGCCGTGCAGCCTCCATTAAACTGAGGTACAGCATCTTTTAAACTCGATTTGTTGGCATCATAAATGTCTTGTGCAGAGATTTTCATTCCAAGGTTTTTCATCTCCGTTTCGTTCATGCCTTTCAACAAAGAAGGAATCCACATACCGCCTTGTTGCGCCTGGGTTTGAATTACAAATAATAATAAAAATAGTTTTAAAAATTTCATAGGTAATTGTTTTGGTGATTTGTGCAAGATACTCTTTTTGATTTTTTTTTGAAATTATTTTAAGTTTTCGTTAAGAATGTGGTTTAAAATAACATTCGTTGCGCCTTTATTCATTTGAACAAATGTGCTGCAAATGTGGCCTTTTTCGTCACGAATGTCGTCATTGGAAATCAAATTGGTGAACGTTTCATTCAGTTCGTTCTGAGTGGAAATTGAAACACAACCTTCCATGTTTACCAATGCCGTAGCTTCGGCAAAATGTGAATAATGTGGACCAATCACAATCGGAACCCCAAAAGTAGCGGGTTCCAAAATATTATGAACTCCAGTATTTCCAAAACCGCCACCTACATAAGCAATGTCGGCATAACTGTAGATTTTTGTCAAAATCCCAATAGTATCAATGAGAAAAACATCATAATCGGCTAAATCTTTATTCTCTTTTTCTGAAAACAAAACGCTTTTCCTTGTTATTGATTTTTGCAATTTCTGAATTTGCTCGGGCTTAATATTGTGTGGCGCAATGATGAATTTTACGTTTTCCTTAGTTTGATTGATATAATTGACCATCAGGGCTTCGTCTTTTGGCCAAGAACTTCCAATAACAATTGTGGTGGTATTGTTTTTAAATTGTTCAGTGAAATTAAGGGAATTGTCGCGTTCCAAAATAGTAACGACTCGGTCAAAACGAGTGTCGCCAGAGATTTTTACATGGTTGAAACCGATGCTTTGCAAGAGTTTTTTGGAGCTTTCGTTCTGAACAAAAAAGTAATCGAATGTTTTTAAAGCAGTTCTGTAAAACCCGCCATACCATTTAAAAAACACTTGCTTTTCCCTGAAAATCCCCGAAACCAAATAGGTTTTGGTATTTTGTTTTTTCAGTTCATTCAAATAATTAGGCCAGAATTCATATTTGATGAAGAAAGCCATATCAGGATGCACTATTTTTAGAAATTGCTGCGCGTTGCTTTTGGTATCCAATGGCAAATAAACGGTCACATCAACAACGGTATTGTTTTTGCGAACTTCATAGCCCGAGGGCGAAAAAAAAGTAAGTACTATTTTGTGATTAGGAAAGGCTGTTTTGATTTTATCAATCACTGGCAACCCTTGTTCATACTCGCCTAAAGAAGCCGCATGAAACCAAATGGTTTTATCGAAAGGATTTATTTTTTCGGTCAATGTTTCAAAAACGGATTTTCGTCCAGCAACAAAAAGCCGAATCTTAGGACTGAAAAGCGCTACTACTTTCAGCACATTTGAAGCAAAAACAACTATTAAATTGTAAAGAAAAAACATAGGCTATGAATTGTGACGCTAAAATACATCACTTTATAGAATTTTCATTGTCATAACTCATTAAATAACTATTTTTGCTCTTTGTTTTAAGAAAGTATTCGTCGGATTGTTCCCGCCATCATTTCTTTATAAACGTTTAAAAAAAAGTACATGAAAAAAATTCAAATGGTTGACTTGAAAAGTCAATACGAAAAAATAAAAGAAACTGTTAACGCATCCATTCAGGAAGTTTTAGATACAAACACCTATATTAATGGACCGCAAGTGCATACTTTTCAAAAATCTTTGGAGGAATATCTAGATGTAAAACACGTTATTCCTTGCGCCAACGGAACCGATGCCTTGCAAATAGCGATGATGGGATTGGGGTTACAACCCGGTGATGAAGTTATCACGGCCGATTTTACCTTTGCTGCAACGGTTGAAACGATTGCTTTATTGCAATTAACGCCTGTTTTGGTTGATGTTGATGTGGTGAATATGAATATTTCTATTGAAGGAATCAAAAAAGCAATTACCTCAAGAACTAAAGCCATTATTCCGGTGCATTTGTTCGGGCGTGCCGCGAATATGGAAGCCATTATGGCAATAGCAAAGGAACATAATTTGTTTGTAATCGAAGACAATGCCCAAGCCATTGGCGCCAATTGTCGTTTCTCTGATGGAACAAAAAAGAAAGCGGGAACAATTGGCCATGTTGGTGCCACTTCTTTTTTTCCATCCAAAAATTTAGGATGTTATGGCGATGGCGGTGCTATTTTTACTAATGACGATGCCTTGGCACATACGATTCGAGGGATTGTCAATCACGGAATGTACGTGAGATATCATCATGATGTCGTTGGTGTAAATTCCCGTTTGGACAGTATTCAGGCGGCAGTTTTGAATGCTAAATTACCTCTTTTGGACAACTACAACAAAGCGCGTCAAAATGCAGCCCGAAAATACTCAACTGCTTTTGAAGGAAACAAAAATATCATTGCGCCAAGCATTTGTGATATTTGTGATTGTCATGTTTTTCACCAATTTACCTTGCGAATTATCGATGCAGACAGAGATGGTTTGATGCAATATTTGCTTGACAAAGGCATTCCGTGTGCAATTTATTATCCAATTCCGTTGCATTCGCAAAAAGCCTATTTGGATACAAGATACAAAGAGGAAGATTTCCCAGTAACCAATCAATTGGTAAAAGAAGTGATTTCGTTGCCAATGCATACCGAATTAGACTATGAGCAAATCCAATTTATTACTGACAGCGTTAAGGAGTTTTTGAACAAATAAATTTCATGGAAGAGTCAAAAATGAAAATCATTTCGCAAGTAGCTATTTTTGCTGTTACTTTTATTGTTGCATTCTTTGGAACGCAATATCTAATGAAAGGTTCCAATTCTTCGGATAAGGAATTGATAAAAATCTCAGATGATATGAATAAAAAATGTCCAATAATGGTTGATAATGAAACACAACTAGACAATTCTAAGGTTTTTGACAATACCTTGCAATACAATTATACCTTGGTTAATGTTGTCAAAAATGATTCGTCATTTGATTTAATTGGCGCCAAGAAATTCATTATGAAAAATGCTCAGGATAATTTGGATAACCGACCAGAAATGAAATCCTATCGAGAAAAGAAAGTAGCATTAAAATACAATTACAAAGATAAAAACGGCAAAAACCTTTTTGACTTTACAGTAAACGTAAAGAAATAACAAATAGAATTAAGCGAAAATGAAAGTAGTAGTAACAGGAGGTTTAGGATTTATTGGTTCACACACTGTTGTTGAATTGCAGAACGAAGGATTTGAAGTAATAGCTATTGACAACCTTTCCAATTCTTCTGTAGAAGTTTTGGAAGGAATTGAAAAAATTAGCGGTAAGAAACCTCTTTTTGTAGAGATGGATTTGCGAGAAAAGACGGCGGTTCAAAGCTTTTTCAAAATACATCAAGACATCGTTGGAGTAATTCATTTTGCTGCTTCTAAAGCGGTTGGCGAAAGCGTGGAAAACCCATTACTTTATTACGAAAACAACATCAACGCTTTGGTTTACATCCTTCAGGAATTTCAACAAATGCCATCGGCCAATTTTATCTTTAGTTCCTCTTGTACCGTTTATGGTCAGGCCGAAAAGATGCCTATTACCGAAGATGCGGCAGTCCAAGTAGCGATGTCTCCCTATGGAAATACAAAGCAAATTGGCGAGGAAATTATTACCGATGTAACCAAAGTGACAAACATCAACGCCATTCTACTGCGTTATTTCAATCCAATTGGAGCACATCCTTCGGCAGAAATTGGTGAATTGCCAATTGGCGTTCCTCAAAATCTTGTGCCTTTCATTACCCAAACGGGATACGGACTTAGAAAAGAATTGGCGGTTTATGGGAATGATTATCCAACGCCTGACGGAACCTGCATCCGTGATTATATTCATGTTGTCGATTTGGCGAAAGCTCACGTCATTGCGCTGCAGCGATTGCTTAACAAAAAGAATTTGGCAAAAGTGGAAACGTTCAATCTTGGGACTGGAACTGGTAGCTCCGTTTTGGAGGTTATTAACACATTTGAAAAAGTAAGCGGAAAAAAATTGCCCTATAAAATTGTCGACAGAAGAGAAGGAGATATTACCTCGGCCTATGCAAACACAGACAAAGCCAACACAGTTTTGGGATGGAAAGCTCAGTCAACGCTTGAGCAAAGTATCGCTTCTGCTTGGAAATGGGAATTGAAAATAAGGGGTTAATACCCAATTTTAGATTTGCCCAAAAGCTATAATGGCGCATCAATATAAAACAGCATGAACTCAAAAACCGATTTTAAATTACTTTTTTGCTTATTTATCGTCGGGGTAGTTTGGGGCACCACCTATTTAGGCATCCGTGTGGCGGTAGAAACCATGCCACCTTGGTACATCACTTCCATCAGACAAGGGTTGGCGGGACTAATAATGCTGATTTTTTTAGTTTATAAAAAACAACTTTCCTGGATTGGATGGGCAAATTTTAAATACCAATTCATCCCTTCTGTCACCATGATTGTTATTGCCAACGGCTTTACAACCATTGCCGAGCAAACCCTGCCCAGCGGATTGGCCTCTATCATGAGTGCCTTGTCTCCCGTAATAATTTTTATCGGAAGCCTTATTTTTGGCCTGCAAAAACCAAACCTCAAGGGATTCTTTGGAATCATGCTTGGTTTTCTAGGTGTCGTTTTTATCTTCCGAGAAGGTCTTGGCGACATTTTGGATCCCAATTATAAAACAGGTATTTTATTTCTTAGTATCGCCATCTTGAGTTGGTCATTGGGAACTATCTATTCCAAAAAACATATTCATAAATCGAACAACATCACTCTGAATTTATTTTATCAATTTTCGATTTCTGCTGTAATACAATATTTTTTGGCGCATATTTTTTCACCAAATGTTGATATCAGCCTATGGAGCGCTAGAAGTATTTTTGCCACATTGTATCTTGCTCTTTTTGGCTCGGTGCTGGCTTTTTTCTGCTATCATTATGCTTTGAAGAGAGTGACAGCTGTTCAAATTTCGATTTTGAATTATGTCAACACGATTATTGCCGTTTTTCTAGGGTGGCTGTTGCTTGACGAGGTCATCACCTCTGATTTTATTATTGCTACCGCCTTGATTATTCTTGGCGTGTTTATCATTAATTACAAAAAAAAGGAAAAAGCCGTCACAGTTATCAATCCCAATCACGAATAAACTTTTTTGAATAAGAAATTATGACTTTTTTATTTTCAAAGGCGAGTTTTATTGTCCAAAAAAAATCCCAATCATTTCTGTTTGGGATTTTTGAATTATTCTTTTACGCTTTCTTTGAGCTTTTTTGCCGCTTCTTCCATCTTGTTGGCGCTTTTTGATTTGACGCTGTCTATTTTGGTTTTGGCGTTTTCTTTTATGGAGTCCAATTTTTTTTCTGCTTTTATTTTAGCAGAATCAATACTCTCTTCCATTTCGGATGTTATGGCTTCTTTCGCTTCTTCCAGTTTTTCTTTTGTTTCGGTTTTGCAAGACATCAAAAGTGTTGCAATGCAAAGTGATAAAATTATTTTTTTCATGGGTAATGGTTTTATTTTATTTTTAATAATAAGTTTGGATCAGGGCAATTTTTTGTATAAAAAGCTACTTTGTTTTGGCTACAGACACCAGGATAATCGCCAAAATTATCTTCTAAATCAATAATAATTTGAAAATGCAAATGTGGCGCATAATCTCCATTTATTGGTGGTAGACCTAAGGTAGCTATTTTTTCTCCTTTTTTTACAACCGTGCCAACTTTTTTATCTGTTAAACTTTCTA
>JBILYQ010000205.1:0-4404 GCA_044377655.1 Flavobacterium sp. | reverse complement strand
TGTAAGCCTTTAATCCACAATTAAAATCGTTCAAATAAACGCCCGATGTTTTTCTTGCCGCCCAATTGAATAATTTTGAAGGTAGGTTTTTAAACACCACCGAGTCATATCGTTTCTTTTTCCAACCCGAAACCAAATCATACTTTTTGTTTACAATCATGTCAAATAATCCCGGAATTTCATCGGGACTATCTTGTAAATCGGCATCCATTGTAATTACCACATCGCCTTGCGCTTTTGCAAAACCAGCATGAAGCGCTTGTGATTTTCCGAAATTGCGTTGAAAATGAATACCTTTTACATTTGGATTTTCATTGGATAGTTGTTTAATTATTTGCCAAGAATTATCGGTGCTTCCATCGTCAATAAAAATAACTTCATAGGAATAGTTGTTGACCGTCATAATTTTGACAATCCATTGATGTAACTCAGGCAACGATTCCTCTTCGTTGAGTAATGGAATAATAATGGATAAGTTCATTAAATTAAATGCTTTGTGGATTTTCTTTTTTAGTAATAGCGCCAATAATTAACGAGTAGATTAAACCTAAAAAAGCATACATTACTATGGTAACTGGAATCCCAATGGCAGGACTCATGATTTTTTTTGTCCATGACAATGCCATTTCTACTTGTTCTTCAGGCATGTTAGGATTTTGTTCCAACATTACATTTCTAGTTTTGCGAAGTACATCTTCCATAAATTCAGGAAAAATAAGCCCGAATACTGCAGAGAATAAAGCGTAAAGTAAAGCAGCAATAACACAAATGGAAACTCCAATCTTTAAACATTCTCCAAAAGTAATAAACCCAGAGTTCAATTTATTTTTGTAATTATCACAGCCCAAATAGATAAAAAGCACGGGCAAAATCAAGAAATTCAAAAAATTAACCACAATTCCAAAGGATTTATTGGTAGATGGGTCAATATCCAAAATATAGGAAATTACAAATTCAAAAATCATAATTACTCCAAAAAGAACTCCAAATTGTAATCCGGATTTTGTTGATGATACAGCTTTATCCATAATAAATAGTTTAGTTTTTTGTTTAATCAACAAATATAGTAATTCCACTATTAATGGGTGCAATTTATAAAGAATTAAAAAAAGTGAGTTAGGACTTTGATTTTTAAAAAATAGTTGTAAATTTGCACTCTTAATTAAAATAAGAATAATTTAAAAGTTGTAGCAAGTTGATACCTTTAATACTAAAGCATCAAAACAAACTACTTCATAACAAATAAAAGATTTACAAAAATGAAAAAAGGAGTTCACCCAGAAAATTACAGATTAGTTGCTTTTAAAGACATGTCAAATGAAGATGTTTTTATTTCTAAATCTACAGTTGAGACTAAAGAAACAATCACACACGAAGGTATTGAATATCCAGTTTATAAAATGGAGATTTCTAGAACTTCTCATCCTTTTTACACAGGTAAATCTAAACTTATCGATACTGCAGGTCGTATTGATAAATTTAAAACGAAATACGCGAAACACGCCAAATAATAATTTTAGTGTTCCAATTTATATAAAACCATTCACGATAGTGAGTGGTTTTTTTATTGATTTATTCTAAAATAAACTTTGTAACTTTGTACTCTTAACGTACGGACAAGTCTCAATTTGATCCTTCAATAACAAAAAAAATGAACTATATACTTTTTGACGGAACGGTTCGAAATGCATTATTGCCTTTTACTTTCACTCGTCCAGTTGCCGATATACGTGTTGGGATTTTAACTATTCGCGAAAAATGGGAAAAACATTTGGGTTCAACCACCACCACTTTAACTGTGGAATATCTTTCGGATAAATTTCCAATGGTGGAAATGGAAGAAAATGTCATGATTAATGCTTCGTTTTTGCCCAATGACATTTTAGTGGAAATGGTGCGCAGTTTAGAAAAAAACCAAGCCATTTTTCAAGTAGATGAAGTTATTGCGTTCTATACTAATGACTCTCAGGAAGAAGTTGATTTTGACACTTATGAAATTATTGAATTTAATGAAGAATGTATCAGAATAGAACATACTTGGGATATTTTTCAGAAAAATGACGCTGCTTTACGCGAAGATTTTGAATTGATTACTGAAGATAGAAAATCACAACCTATTCCAAAAAGCGTTAATGTGATTTCTTCCGAAAATATATTTATCGAAGAAGGAGCAAAGCTTGAATTTGTTACGCTGAATGCTTCAACGGGCCCAATTTATATTGGAAAAAACGCAGAAATCATGGAAGGTTCCGTAATTCGTGGACCATTTGCTTTGTGTGAAGAAGCTCAAGTGAAATTGGCTACCAAAGTGTATGGCGCAACAACTGTTGGTCCGCATTGTAGAATAGGCGGCGAAGTCAATAATTCGGTTCTTTTTGGGTATTCCAACAAAGGACACGACGGTTTTTTAGGAAATTCTGTTTTAGGTGAATGGTGTAATATTGGCGCAGACAGCAATAATTCTAATTTAAAAAACAACTACGAAGAAGTCAAATTATGGAGTTATGAAACCGAAAATTTTGCCAAAACGGGTCTTCAATTTTGTGGATTAATGATGGGAGATCATAGCAAATGTGGTATCAATACAATGTTCAATACCGGAACTGTAGTAGGAGTGAGTGCTAATATTTTTGGTTCAGGCTTCCCTCGTAATTTTGTACCAAGTTTTTCTTGGGGTGGCGCTTCTGGTTTTACAACTTACATAACTAAAAAGGCATTTGAAGTTGCAAAAGTTGTAATGAGTAGAAGACACGTTGAATTCACCCAACAAGACGAAGCCATCCTTGAACATGTTTTTGAGGAAACTAAAAAGTATAGAAAAGAGTAATTATAAATGGTTTAGCCACAGATTTCCGGTTTTTTAAAATTATTTTAATCTGTGAATCTGTGGCTATTTTATTTTTTTACTTAAATTTGCACTCTCAATTTTTTGACAACGATTTCATCAATTGAGTTTACTTATGCAAAATAGAAAAAAAGTCGCTTTTTATACGCTTGGATGCAAACTCAATTTTTCGGAAACATCAACCATTGCAAGAAATTTTACAGACGAAGGTTTTGACCGAGTAGATTTTGAAGAAATCGCCGATATTTATGTAATCAACACTTGTTCGGTTACAGAAAATGCGGATAAACAGTTCAAACAAGTGGTCAAGAAAGCCATGAAACTCAATAATAAAGCCTTTGTTGCTGCCGTTGGTTGTTATGCGCAATTGAAACCCGAAGAATTAGCCGCAGTTGATGGTGTGGATTTGGTTCTTGGCGCTACAGAAAAATTCAAAATCACCGATTATATTAATGATTTGTCCAAAAATGATTTTGGAGAAGTCCATTCTTGCGAAATTTCGGAAGCCGATTTCTATGTTGGTAGTTATTCCATTGGCGACAGAACACGCGCTTTTTTGAAAGTGCAAGACGGTTGTGATTATAAATGTACTTATTGTACCATTCCTTTAGCAAGAGGAATTTCCAGAAGCGATGCTTTGGAAAATGTATTGAAAAATGCAAAGGAAATCTCCGAGCAAAACATCAAAGAAATAGTTTTAACAGGCGTAAATATCGGAGATTATGGTAAAGGAGAATTTGGAAATAAAAAACACGAGCACACTTTTCTAGAATTAGTTCAGGAATTGGATAAGATTGAAGGAATTGAAAGACTACGAATTTCCTCTATTGAGCCTAATTTATTGAAAAATGAAACCATAGAATTTGTTTCCAAAAGCCGAACTTTTGTTCCTCATTTTCATATTCCGCTACAAAGTGGAAGCAATTATATTCTGAAATTAATGAAACGTCGTTATCAAAGAGAAGTTTATACCGAAAGAGTAAATAAAATCCGTGAAGTGATGCCAAATGCTTGTATTGGTGTAGATGTCATTGTTGGTTTTCCCGGAGAAACAGAGGAACATTTTTTGGAAACGTATCATTTCTTGAATGAAATGGAAATATCCTATCTGCATGTTTTCACCTATTCAGAGAGAGATAATACGGAAGCTGCGGATATGGAAGGCGTTGTTCCGGCAAATGTTCGTGCCAAAAGAAGCAAAATGTTGCGTGGATTATCCGTAAAAAAACGTCGTGCTTTTTACGAAAGTCAAATCGGAAGTAACAGAACAGTTTTGTTTGAAAGTGAAAATAAAGAAGGTTATATTCACGGTTTTACTGAAAACTATGTGAAAGTTAAAACGCCATGGAATCCAGAATTGATAAACACATTACACAAAATCAATTTGACAAAAATTGATGAAGATGGAAGCGTTCGCATGGAGTTTGTTTCGTCTGTTCAACCTTAAAATTTGTCAATAATAGTTTTAATATTTGTAGTGAAATCGGATTTTTGTAATCCGGAAAACGGTTTCTCCATATTGCTCAATAAATTCAAATTTGTTTCGTCCTTCTTGTTTG
>JBILYQ010000204.1:0-4409 GCA_044377655.1 Flavobacterium sp. | reverse complement strand
ACCTTTATCGGGATTTTTTGTTGCAGTTAATCTACTGCCAGAATTTTTAGAGTTTGCTTATGTAGCGCCTATTTATGCTGTTTTTTTAGGATTGATTTTGTACTTTGGATTTGTAAATTATAGGTTGTTTATCCATGATGATTTTATTATAAAACAAAGTGGCGCTTGGGACATCAGTGAGGAAATCATCTCCAAAGATAAAATTCAAGCCATTACAACCTCACAATTGTTTTGGCACAAAAGCGCCGATATTGGTTACTTAACCTTGCATACAGCAGGTGGAAATATTGGTTTTCAATTGGGCAATTATACTAAAATTAAACACTATGTTAACCTATGGTTATACGAAATTGAAACATCAAACAGTAATTGGATGTAGCCAAAACACAAGTCAAAAACAGTAAATAACAAATTGAAAATATGAAACACTGGATTGAAGCCGCACGAGTTCGCACCTTACCACTTTCGGTATCGGGAATAATTGTTGGTAGTTTTTACGCAATGTCACAGGCAATGTTCAATTGGAACATTGTTATTTTTGCCTTATTGACAACTTTGGGATTGCAAATTCTTTCCAATTTTGCCAACGATTATGGCGATGGGATTAAAGGAACAGATAACGATGATAGAATTGGTCCAAAGCGAGCTATCCAAAGTGGTACAATCACTCCCGAATCTATGAAAAAAGCTATAGGGATTACAGCTTTGATAACATTAACCTTTGCCGTTTTACTCATTTATTTTTCATTCAAGGAAAGCTATTTAATGTATTCGCTTTTCTTTTTTGGATTAGGGATTTTGGCCATTGCTTCTGCCATAAGATATACAGTAGGAAAAGGAGCTTATGGCTATAGAGGTTATGGGGATGTGTTTGTTTTTATTTTCTTCGGATTAGTAAGCACGTTTGGCGTTTATTTTATGTTTGCAAAACAAATGGATTGGTTATTAGTATTACCAGCAACGGCCATTGGTTTTCTAAGTGTTGGTGTTTTAAACCTAAATAACATGCGAGATGAAGCCTCAGATAGAAAGTCAGGAAAGAAGACAGTTGTCGTGAAAATTGGCGGTGCAAATGCCAAAAAATATCATTTTTTTCTAGTAATTTCTGCCATGTTATTGGTGTTGTTTTTTGCTTTTTTTAATAATTTTCATTTCGATCAATATCTTTTCGTAGTAGCATATTTCCCTATGTTAAGTCATTTAATCACCGTTTATAGAAACAAAGAGCCAAGAGCATTAGATCCTGAATTAAAAAAATTGGCAATCAGCACATTTTTGCTTTCGGTACTATTAGCGCTAAGTTTGATTTATTTTATTTCGGATATAGTGGTCAACTACGTATAATTTTAAATTATAACCTTCAATCTTTAAACAATGAAAATAACATTCTACGGACACGCTTCTTTGGGTATCGAAGTTGGCGGTAAACATATTTTGGTTGATCCATTTATATCAGGAAATCCAAATGCCACACATATAGATATCGACACATTAAAAGCGGATTATATATTGATTACTCATGCACATCAAGACCATATTTTAGATGTTGAATCTATAGCTAAAAGGACCAATGCAGTTATTGTTTCCAATTGGGAAATAGCTACATATTATGGCAATAAAGGACTGCAATACCATCCAATGAATCACGGAGGTGTTTGGAAGTTTGATTTTGGAAAATTAAAATACGTCAATGCAATCCATTCAAGTTCTTTTCCTGACGGCAGTTATGGAGGAAATCCTGGAGGTTTTGTTCTTGAAGGGGAACACAAAAATATTTATATTTCGGGTGATACGGCTTTGACAATGGACATGAAATTAATACCAATGCGTACAAAATTAGACTTGGCTATTTTCCCTATAGGCGATAATTTTACTATGGGAGTTGATGATTCCATAACAGCATCGGATTTTGTGGAATGCGATAAAATATTGGGATGTCATTATGATACTTTTGGATTTATTACCATCAATCACGACGCTGCCAAAAAGAAATTTTTTGATGCAGGGAAAGACCTAATGCTGCTCGAAATAGGAGAAAGCATTGAATTATAACTATAAATGATGTACAAAACGCTAGCACTAAGTTTTATAATGCTATTTTTTCAATCGCTATTTGCTCAAAATGTAAATGGATATTGGGATAATATAAGAACTACCAGCGAGACAATCACGCTCAAAGCTGGAGAAAAAAGAATTATTAAAACCGCTGATTTGCCCCAAGGAACAACGGAAGTTGTCATTAGGATCACTGTCTTGGATGACAACCAGAAAATGGCAAGTAGTTTAGTTTCATTGCTCAAAGCTATTCCCGACCCAACCGGAATTAGTCAGGGTTCGGCTGGCGCTATTTATTTGTTATCTACAGTTTCTGGTGATGACAAATGCAAGTATGCCGTTTTTGCATCCAATGATTTGGCAGAAAGTTATTTGAAAAATGAAAAAACTAAAAATGCTTGTTGGATTCAAGAAACACCAATCAACAAGGAAGCAAAAGTACTTTCCGTTGCCAATTCAAAGTGCTTTAACAACACGGATAACCTTTGGTTTGGTTTTGAAAGTGATAATTGGATGATGAGTCAAAAAGTGCTTTTGGAAGTGGTGCCGTGGATTGACATCAAGTTAAGTAGAGGTTGGAATACAACAACAAAAAACCAACTTTTGGAAAACTGCATGGATTTTAAGATTACAAAAAAAATTACAAAAAAAGACCTTTTTTGCGGGTGTTTTTTGGAAACTATCATACAGAAATATACACACAAAGAATATTCGCAATTGCTTGCTGTAGAAAAAAGCAAAGAAAATGAGTCTGTCACAGAACAATGTTTATTAAAAATAGGAGAAAAAGAGATTTTATTGAATACCATTCGATCCTCAGCAATTCAATTTTATAAAAAGGGAATGTACGAAAGTGCCATCCACTTATTGGAAGACGAAATTTTTAATAAGGGATATGCAAAAACTCAAGATTATAACACTTTAGGGCATTATTATTTGGTCTCTAAACAATTTTCAAAAGCAGAGAAAATCATTAAAGAAGGAATTAAATTAGACAATTCTGAAGTGAGTTTTTGGCTTACCTTATCGCATATTTACCTTTTAAACGATGAAGTATCTCATGCAAAATCTCTTCATGAAAAATACAAATCACAGAATATTTCCGCCACAAAGAGTTGGAAAGAGCAAACCATAGAGGATTTTAAGCTTTTTGAAACCTTGGGTTTTCCAACGAAGGATTTTAAAAAGATTTTAAAAATTTTCAAATAAATGACCGCATCATACCACAGATATTTGTTAAATTTTAAAAGACCAAGCGGGACTTCGCGTGGTGTTTTGACTCAAAAAGAAACTTGGTTTATCGTTCTTGAGCATAACGGTAGTAAAGGAATAGGCGAGTGTGGTATTCTTCGCGGTTTAAGCATTGATGACCGTGCAGATTATGAAGAAAAATTGCAGTGGACATGTAGTAATATTCACTTGGGCAAAGACCAGCTTTGGGAAAGTTTGCTGGAATTTCCCTCAATTCAATTTGGGATAGAAATGGCTTTTCAATCCCTGTCTAGTAAAACGCCGTTCCTATTATTTCCTTCCAATTTTACTGAAGGCAAAAAGAGTATTCCTATAAACGGTTTAGTTTGGATGGGAGACGAAAATTATATGAAACAGCAAATTGAGGAAAAATTATCTGAAGGCTTTCATTGTATCAAATTGAAAATTGGCGCGATTGATTTTGAGAAAGAATTGGAATTACTTCATTTTATTCGAAGCAATTTTGATGCAAAAACTATTGAAATACGTGTTGATGCCAATGGGGCTTTTAGTAAAACGGAAGCTCTGGATAAAATAAAGAAATTGTCACAATTTGAACTGCATAGCATTGAACAACCAATAGCAAAAAATCAAACTGACTGTATGGCAAATTTGTGTCAACAAGCTCCCTTTCCTATTGCGTTAGATGAAGAATTGATAGGGATTTTTGATTATGCCGCAAAAGAAGCTCTTCTTCAAAAAATAAAACCGAACTATATTATTCTAAAACCTAGTTTTGTTGGTGGTTTTCGTGGAACAAATGAATGGATTTCCCTAGCAAATAAACATAACATCGGTTGGTGGATAACTTCCGCTTTGGAAAGCAACATTGGACTAAATGCCATTGCGCAATGGACATTTCAACAAAATAGCTCATTACCACAAGGATTGGGAACTGGCGGATTGTATACTAATAATTTTGAATGTCCATTGACAGTTTTAGAGGGACAACTTTGGTATCAAAACAGCGTTGATTGGGATTTCTGTTTTCAAGATTTATGACAAAAAAAATCCCAACCTACTAAGTATTGGGATTTAAAATAGAAAAACGATTGAAGATAAAATTTGAATTAGGTTTTTCCTTTTTTTTTATTTTGTGTGAA
>JBILYQ010000021.1:0-12940 GCA_044377655.1 Flavobacterium sp. | reverse complement strand
CATCAGGATTAATAGAAGAACTTAGTACAAATATATTTATTTCAAAATTCAATTTATTTTTAATTTCTTTAAAAACTTCTAAAAAAGTCCAGCCATCCATCACGGGCATATTAATATCTAAAAAAATAATAACTTTTGATTTTATGTTATCTAAATCAGCATCTTCTATTTTGAGTAACTCTTCAATGCCTTCTTTTCCATTAGTTGAAACTATTATGGAGGAAGTCAAACTAGCTTTGGAAATTACTCTTTTATGCAAATAGTTGGTCATATGATCATCATCGATAAGTAATACTTTGCTTTCCATATTAGTATATAGTTAAATTTTTAGGTATTGAAAATTTAAATTGGCTGCCTTTTCCTAAAACAGATTCAACCCAAATTTCCCCTCCATGAAGTTCAATAATTTTTTTGCAATGGGCTAATCCAATTCCGTAACCCGTATAATTTTCTCTATTATTTAATTGTTTAAATATAATAAATATTTGCTCTATATTATTTTTATCAATTCCAATTCCATTATCTTCTACACAAAAAACGTATTCATTACTATTTTCATTACAAGATATAGTTATCGTTGGAGTTGCATTTTCCTTTGAAAACTTAATTGCATTACTAATTAAATTTTGAAATAGTAATCTAATATCTGTTTTAAATCCATTTAATTGCGGTAAATATTTTACATCAACAATGGCGTTGTATTGGGTTATTTTTACATTTAAATCAAGAATAACTTCATTAACAATCTGTTCACAATTTAGAATAGTTGGAATTTCATTTTTACCTATTCTAGCATATTCCATCAAACCTGCTACTAATTTTCGCATACGGTCTGCCGATTTATTAATGTACTCAACAAATAATTTACCTTCATCATTTAATGCTTCGGTATGCTCTTCTAATAAAAGTTCCGCAAAACTGGTTAAGGTTAATAGCGGTTCTTGTAAATCATGAGATGTTAAATACGTAAATTGCTCTAGCTCAGTGTTCTGTAATTTTAATATTTTATTTTGTCTGTTGATTTCTTTTTCTCTTGATTTTCGATGATTAATATCTCTTATAAAGGCACAAAACGTTATTCCTTGAATTTCGTCTTCAATAGGCAAAATAGTTAGTTCTATTGAAAATTCTTCTTTGTTTTTTTTTCTAGCATTAAGTTCCATTAATTCATTAAACCGATACTCTTGATGGCCATCATTATATTTTTGTTGTTGGGTACCATTGTTTAAATCATTAATAGATTTAGGATTAATTATTTCCGAAAATAGTTGTCCAATAACCTCTTCTGATTTCCAACCAAAGACGAGTTCAGCTTGTGGATTCCAAAAAATAATTTCATCATTTGAATTAATCATTATAATAGCATCTAGTGCCGATTGAAGTATTAAACGATTACGATTTTCATTTTTAGTAATGATGGCTTGTGTATTTTTCAATTCAGTTATATCAATACCATACCCAATCATGTAAACAAATTTATCTTTGATAAAAAAGGGATAAAACCTTCGAAGCACATGAACTACTTTGTCTTCTTTTTTGATTTCATCAATCCAATCAAACTGTTTTTTGGTATCAATTGCTATTTGAAAATATTCGTGCCGTTTTTGAGCTATCGTAGTATCTAAATTTCGATACGCACAATAATCAAAATCATTTTTACCAATTAACCATTTTCGCAATTCTTCATTAGCTATTCCAGTTGAATTAATAAATAAATAGTTGTGATTTTTATCAAAGACGGCAATATCTGCTGGAATATTATCTAAAATACTATCGTTGAATATTCTCTTATTTGAAATTTCTATTTCTGATTCCTTTTTTGTGGTAATATCTATTATAATCCCGTCATATATTACTTCCTGGTCTTCGTCTATGCGCAAAGCACTAGCTTCAAACCATTTTATATTTCCGGAAGGCATAACAAATCGTCCAATATAAATAAAATCTATTTTATTAATTATGCTAGCATTAATGGTATTTAAAAAGGAAACCAAATCATCAGGATGTAAATTTAAGTGCGAAATCCAGTCTTTATTTTTTAAGGGAATAGAAAACCCAAATTGAGCTTTAAAGGCATTGCCAATAAACGAAAAATAATTAATATCCTCACTTTTTACTACCAATTGAAAAGTAACGGCCTGTGTATTTTTATTATAAATATCAATTTGTTTTGCCTTCTTTGTTACCAAAATTTTATTTTTCAAATTCTCGGTAATATCCTTGTAATTGGAGACAAAATATTCTTGATGGTCTATAATTTGATAATTAAAACTAACTAATAAATCAATTACTTCAGTAGTTGAGCTTAAAGTATGTTTTTTGGAAAAGTGTATTTCATTTTTAATTTTTAGAATAGTTACTTGATTTAACCAATCTTCTTTTGAAGAAAAATAATCTTCTATTTCCCAAACATAATGTTTTTTCACATGGTTAGGGCTAATTCCAATTCTAGAAGAAGCAATTTTATTTATATAGATTAATTGTCCATTATGATTGTAAATCCTAACATCTTCATCGGTTAAATTTAAAAAAGTTTCAAAGAAATGAAGTTTCTTCTTGTAAAAATTTGATTTAAGTTCGGAGAGTTTTTTTTCTCTCAAATAATTTTTCTCAATTTCAAATAAGTATAATAAACCAGCATGTTTTTTCTTATCTAATCTAACAAATTTTATTTTTATAGTATTTTTTTCTCCTAATTTATTACAATAAAAAGTGGTTACTTCTTTAGAATCATTCGTAATACATAAATTAATTTCTGGAAATAAATGTTCAATACTTTTATGTTGTAACTCGGATTGAGTATTATCCAATAATTTCAATCCCAATGAATTAATAAAGGAAATGCGTTGCATATCATCAATTAATATTGTGGATAAAGGAATAGATTCTATAATGTTGAACTCAATCATTCTATAGAAATAAACTTGTGGTATTAAGTTAAGTCAAATCAAATATATAAAAAAACATAATAAATGAAATAATTTATCACAGTCATTTTAAATTAAATAAAATGGTTGCTGAATTTGCTTTTAATTGGCATTTTATAATTTACTTAAATGGACATTGCATTACATGGATATTTGTTTATTTTTACCTTTACAATTCATATAATTTAAAAGTAACAATGTTAGAAAAAATACCGCCGCCAATTGCAAAAATAATTCCTCATACCATCACAAAACACAACCACCCTCGCACTGATAATTATTATTGGATGAATGACAGAGAAAATCCTGAAGTTATTGATTATCTAAACAAAGAAAATGACTATTATAATCAATCAACGGCGCACACCAAGGAATTTCAAAAAACGTTGTTTGAAGAAATGAAAGCCCGAATTAAAGAAGATGACGAATCTGTTCCTTATTTTTATAACGGTTATTTCTATATCACTCGCTATGAAAAAGGGAAAGACTATCCGATTCATTCCCGGAAAAAAGGAAGTTTGGATGCCGTTGAAGAAATTATGTTTGATTGCAATGCCATGGCCGTTGGTCATACCTATTTTAGCTTATCAGGAATGAGTGTTAGCGAAGATAACCAATGGATAGCTTTTGGTACTGATACCGTTTCGAGAAGACAGTACACCATTCAAATTAAGAACATGCAAACGGGGGAAATTCTTCCAGTACAATTAGAAAACACTACAGGAGGCTCCACTTGGTCTTGTGATAATAAAACATTGTTTTATTCCAGAAAAGACGAAGTTACCTTACGTTCGGATAAAATATTCAAGCATAAATTGGGCACAGAATCTTCAGAAGATACTTTGGTCTATTTTGAAAAAGATGAAACTTATGATGTGTCGGTATACAAATCAAAGTCGAAGAAATACCTAATTATAACCTCAAGTAGTACGCTAACCACAGAATATCAAACGGTTTTATCGGCTACACCCGATGCTAAATTTACAATTTTTCAAAAGAGAACCCGAGGATTAGAATACTCGATTTCTCACTTTGGAGACAGTTTTTATATTGTAACCAATAAAGACAAGGCTACCAATTTTAAATTGATGAAAACCCCAGAGAACAAAACGTTAAAAGAAAACTGGGAGGATTTGATACCCCACAGGATGGATGTTTTATTGGAAGATTTTGATATTTTTAGGGATTATTTGGTTGTTTCTGAACGCTCGAACGGGTTACACAAAATCAGAATCATGCCATGGAGTGGAGAAGGAGAATACTACCTGCCGTTTGAAAGCGAAACCTACACGGCAACGACAACCACTAATTTGGATTTTGACACGGAGTTGCTTCGCTATAGTTATCAATCGTTGGCAACACCATCCTCTGTCATCGATTTCAATATGCATACCAAAGAAAAAACGATTTTAAAAGAGCACGAAGTTTTGGGAGGCAAGTTTGATAAAAACAATTATATCGAAGAACGGATTTGGGCAACTGCCAAAGATAGGGTACAAATTCCTATTTCATTAATATACAGAAAAGGGATTTCCAAAAACAGTAAAAACCCCCTTTTGTTATATGCATATGGTTCTTATGGTGCCACAATGGATTGTTATTTTTCTTCTGTTCGTTTGACCTTGTTAGACAGAGGATTTATTTATGCCATTGCGCATGTTCGTGGTGGCGAGGATTTAGGTAGAGAATGGTATGAAAAGGGAAAACTCTTAAAAAAGAAAAATACGTTTACCGATTTTATAGATTGTTCTAAATTTGTTATTGAACAAAAGTATACTTCTTCCGAACATTTATATGCTGAAGGTGGTTCTGCTGGTGGATTATTGATGGGAGCAATAGTGAATATGTCGCCAGAATTATACCGTGGAGTGATTGCTCAAGTGCCCTTTGTGGATGTTGTCACAACGATGTTAGACGAAACCATCCCTTTAACAACGGGTGAATATGACGAATGGGGAAATCCCAACAGCGAGAAATACTATAAGTATATGCTGTCTTATTCTCCTTATGACAATGTTGTGTCAAAGGAATACCCGAACCTATTTATTTCTACTGGATTACATGATTCGCAAGTGCAGTATTGGGAACCAGCAAAATGGGTAGCAAAATTGAGAGTTCTCAAAACCGATAATAATCAATTATATCTTAACACTAATATGGAAGCGGGTCACGGAGGTGCCTCCGGTAGGTTTGAAGCTATCAAGGAAATAGCCAAAGAATTCAGTTTTTTATTAGATTTAGAAGGAATAGAAAGCTAGTTTAAAAATATTTTATTAAATTTGCAATGTTTTGAAGTCTTTAAACACGACTTAAAAATAACGCCTTGACTAAATTATTTTATGAAAGAAGATATAAAAGCTTATGATAATGTACTAGGTTTGATAGGAAATACACCTCTTATTAAGCTTAACAAGATAACCGAATCTTTAGAAGGAAATTTTTATGCTAAAGTAGAGGCATTTAATCCAGGACATTCTACAAAGGACAGGATTGCATTATACATTATTGAAGAAGCTGAAAAGCAAGGAATTTTGACTCCCGGCGATACAATTATCGAAACAACATCAGGAAACACAGGTTTCAGTTTGGCAATGGTAAGTATCATTAAAGGATACAATTGCATTCTTGCAGTGAGTTCAAAATCTTCAAAAGATAAAATTGATATGTTGCGAAGTCTTGGAGCAAAAGTGTACGTTTGTCCAGCACACGTTTCTGCTGACGATGAGCGTTCGTATTATAATGTTGCTAAGCGTTTGCACGAAGAAACTAAAGGTTCTGTATATATCAATCAATATTTCAATCAATTAAATGTTGATGCACATTACAAATCTACAGGACCAGAAATTTGGGAACAAACCAATGGGAAAATTACCCATTTAATTGCTTGTAGCGGAACAGGTGGAACTATTTCTGGAGCTGCAAAATTCTTGAAAGAAAAAAATCCAAATATTAGAATTCTTGGAGTAGATGCATTTGGCTCGGTATTAAAAAAATACCATGAAACAAGAGTCTTCGATAACAATGAAATCTATCCTTATAGAATTGAAGGATTAGGTAAAAACTTAATTCCAACAGCTACAGATTTTGATCTTATTGATCATTTCATGAAAGTTACTGATGAGGAAAGTGCTCATGTAACAAGAGAAATTGCCAGAAAAGAAGGTTTGTTTGTAGGATATACTTCTGGTGCTGTAATGCAGGCCATACGACAATATGCGGCTGAAGGCGAATTCAATGAAAAAAGCAATGTTATCGCCATTTTTCCTGATCATGGTTCTCGTTATATGAGCAAAGTATTCAGTGATGATTGGATGAACGAACAAGGTTTCTTTGATAGCATTAATGCTGAAGAAGCTCAAAAAATTGAGTTTATCAAATAAAGAGATAAAAATAATAAATAAAAAACTCCGAGAATTTCTCGGAGTTTTTTTATAGTTAAGAATTACTAAATTGAAGGTTACTTAAGTTTTTATATATCCCATTTTCAATTTCAAGAAGTTCTTTGTGGGTGCCATGTTCTGAAATTATGCCATTGTCTAAAACTAAAATCGTGTCAGAATTTCTAATGGTTGATAATCGGTGAGCAATGATAATGCTGGTTCTTCCCTTCATTAACGTTTCTAATGCTTCCTGTACTAGTTTTTCACTTTCGCTGTCCAATGAAGAAGTGGCTTCGTCTAAAATCAATATACTAGGGTTTTTCAATAAAGCTCTTGCTATAGCAATGCGTTGTCTCTGGCCACCAGAGAGTTTTATACCTCTCTCTCCAACCAAAGTTTCAAATTTTTCTGGAAAGCCATTTACAAAATTATACGCATTCGCTTGTTTTGCTGCCAAAATAATTTCTTCTTCGGTAGCTTCTGGTTTTCCATAAGCTATATTTTCTCGAATGCTACCTCCAAACAAAATAACATCTTGAGGAACAATACTCATATTACCGCGGAGATTTTCCAAATCATAGTCATAGATATCTTTATTGTCAATCAAAATACTCCCACTTTCAATGGTATAAAAACGAAGTAATAAAGAAGATATTGTCGATTTTCCGGCACCACTTGTTCCAACGATGGCAATTTTTTGACCGTGATTAGCGCTAAAACTAACATTCTTCAAAACTTGAACCCCTTTTCTTGAAGGATAGCTGAATGCAACATTTTGGAATGATACATTGCCTTTTATTTTCTCAGGTAGGCTAGAATTAGTTGCTTTGATATTTTCAGGAATTTCATCTAATAATTCAAATACTCGTTCTGTGGCACCAACTGCTTTTTGTATTTGTGCATACAATTCAGCAACACCGCCAAAGGAAGCGCCAACAAAAGTGGAATATAAAACAAAAGTAATAAGTTGTCCCACAGTCATATCGCCTTGAATACTCAAAGTAACACCATACCAAACCACGGCAACTATGGAACCAAATAGACAAAAAATGATGAATGAGGCAAAATAACCACGATATTTACCCCCTTTTATGGCAATTTTTACAATTTCCGAAATTTTTCCGTTATATCGGGCTATTTCGTACCATTCGTTAGCAAACGCTTTAACGTTGCTAATGCCTTGCAAAGTCTCTTCAACAATAACTTGACTTTCCGCAACTTGGTCTTGTACTTTTTTTGAATATTTTCTAATAAATCTTCCGAAAATTACTGCTGCAACGGCAACTAACGGCACTACCGAAAGCATCATTACTGTCAATTTTAAGCTCTCACTTGCTAACAAAATAACACCTCCAATAATCAATATAAATTGCCTTAAAAATTCAGCAATTGTTGATGTTAGTGTATCTTGAATTTGTGCAATATCTGAATTTATTCTACTATTTAATTCGCCAACTCTTTTTTGCGAAAAGAAAGACATTGGTAGTTTTATTAAATTTGTGTATAACGCCAAACGTAAATTTGCCAACGTATTTTCCGTGAAATTTACAAATAAGGATAATCTGAAAAAAGAAAAAAATGATTGTAGCAGTAAGATGCCTATTAAACTAATTGCTACAATATTGGCTTGTTCTGTGTTTTTGTTCTTCACACAGTCTACCAACATTCCCATTAATTTTGGAAAAGCCAAAGCCGTAGCACCAGTAAAAAGTAAAAATCCAAGTCCAACATAGAATTTCCATTTATGAGTGCCGGCGTATTTGAATATTAAAAGCGCTTTATTGATGGAGCTTGCGCTGAGTTTTGCTTTTGGTAAATCGTTTTCCTTGAACCTAGCCATTTATTTTTTTGTAAAAGTAATTAATAAAGACGGAATGATTTACTACACAATTATTAATTTTTTTAATAAAAAAACTCCAGGTTTCCCCGAAGTTTTTTATGAAAATTTAAGAATAAAATTATTCCTCCATTGTATGATAGACGTTCATCACATCATCATCTTCTTCTAACTTCTCTATAAGTTTTTCAACATCAGCCATTTCGGCTTCTGTTAACTTCTTAGTGATTTGCGGAATTCTTTCGAATCCAGACGATAGTATTTCTAAATTTCTATTTTCTAATTCTTTTTGGATTGCGCCAAAACTTCCGAAAGGCGCATAAATCAAAATACCATCCTCATCTTCAAAAACTTCTTCTGCTCCAAAATCAATTAATTCCAGTTCCAATTCCTCTGGATCGATTCCTACTGCTGGAATGCGGAAATTACAAGTGTGATCAAACATAAATTCAACCGAACCTTGCGTTCCCATCGTTCCATTGCATTTATTGAAATAACTTCTAACGTTTGCAACTGTTCTGTTATTATTGTCAGTTGCTGTTTCAACTAATATGGCAATTCCATGCGGTGCATAACCTTCAAACAACACTTCCTTATAGTTAGCCGTGTCCTTATCAACCGCTTTTTTGATAGCGCGTTCCACATTTTCTTTGGGCATATTAGCCGCCTTTGAATTCTGGATAACCGCTCTCAATCTAGAATTTGCTTCCGGATTTGGGCCACCTTCTTTAACCGCCATTACAATATCTTTCCCAATGCGTGTAAAAGCTTTAGCCATAGCTGACCAACGCTTCATTTTTCTTCCTTTTCTAAATTCAAACGCTCTTCCCATTTTTTATTTTTTTAACGATGCAATAATATTATTATTTTACAGTTTTACAATGATTTATTTCTTATAAAAAGGTAATTTCACCACCTTGGCAGGAACGTCATTTTTACGAATTCTGATAAAGATATCGCTCTCCAAAGCACTGTTTTCTACAGTTACATAACCCATGCCAATTCCTTTATTCATCGATGGGGACATGGTACCGGAAGTTACAATCCCAATAACATTTCCTGAAGCATTCACGATTTCATAATCGTGTCTTGGTACCGCACGTTCCTGCATTTCAAAAGCGACTAATTTTTTTGTAACTCCTGATTCTTTTTGTTTTTTTAGGTTTTCAGAATTCGTAAATTCTTTTGTGAACTTTGTAATCCATCCTAAACCAGCTTCTAGGGGAGAAGTTGTATCGTTAATATCATTTCCATACAAACAGAAACCCATTTCCAATCGTAGCGTATCACGAGCAGCAAGTCCAATTGGCTTGATACCAAAAGCCGCACCCGCTTCAAAAACTCTATTCCAAATTTGTTCAACCTCTGAATTTTTACAATAAATTTCAAAACCACCAGAACCAGTATATCCTGTAGCCGAAATAATTACGTTTTCAATACCCGCAAATTCACCCACTTCAAAATGATAATACGGAATCGCAGATAAATCTTTTGAAGTCAACGATTGCATCGCTTCAACTGCTTTTGGTCCTTGAATAGCCAATAAAGAATAATCATCCGAAAGGTTTTTCATCTGCACGCCCAAATCATTTTGAGCTGAAATCCAATCCCAATCCTTGTCAATATTCGACGCATTTACTACTAATAAATACTCTTCGTCTTTCATTTTATAAACTAGTAAATCATCTACAATTCCACCATCATTGTTTGGTAAACATGAATATTGCGCTTTTCCAATTATCAAAGTCGAAGCATCATTCGAAGTCACTTTCTGGATTAATGCCAATGCATTTGGCCCCGTAAGCAGAAATTCACCCATGTGAGAAACATCAAAAACACCCACGGCATTGCGCACCGTTTCATGTTCCGCATTCACTCCTTCATATAAAATGGGCATATTGTATCCAGCAAACGGAAGCATTTTCGCTCCCAAACTCTCGTGTATGTGCGTAAGCGCAGTATTTTTCATTGTTGTTTTATATATAATTTTAAGTGGCTAATTTATTGATTTTATTTCGGGTGACAAAGGTAGATAGAGGCAAAATTTAAAGTTTCAAGCGTTTTCCAACAATATGTAAAAAGGTTAAGGTTTTAGAGTGTTTTTAATCTATATATTTTGAATTCTTGCTCAAAAAAATTTTTCACTACCTACAAAAACGAGTTTCAATTTGTCATTTTTTTTAGCGGCAAAACAACTTTTTATACACTTAGCTTTGTTTTAGTATCGTGACTGTGCCTTATTAGTTTTAAAAAAACTCTATTTTCATTAATAATCCGTAACTTTAACTTAAAGAAGTTTTATATGATAATTCACTCTATATCCATTGATAGAAAAGAAATTTTAAAAAGGTACAAGCCGATGGAAAACCATACGCACAAGGCCATTCAAGGGCATGCCTTAATTATTGGCGGTAGTTATGGAAAAATGGGTACTATTTGCCTCTCTTCAAAAGCTGCACTCAAAACTGGTTGTGGTTTGGTAACGGTTTTTATACCAAAATGCGGTTATGAAATACTTCAGATTTCTATTCCAGAAGTCATGACAATAACTGATGACCATGAAAAAAACATTTCCAATATTCAATTTGAAATTATTCCACAAGCCATCGGAATTGGTCCAGGTTTAGGCCAAGAAAAAGAAACTCAAAATGCATTGTATAAACTCTTAAAAACAAACAAAACGCCATTGGTTATTGATGCAGACGCTTTGAACATTCTATCTAAAAACAAGGATTGGATTTCTTTATTGCCACCAAAAGCGATACTAACGCCACATCCAAAAGAACTTGAACGATTAATGGGATGTTGGAATAGTGAAGAACAAAAAATGATAATGGCGCTCGATTTTGCACTTATCAATAACGTAATACTAGTCATGAAGGGTGCGCCAACTAGAGTTATAGATGGCAAAACTGTTTTTGAAAATAGCACAGGAAACGCCGCTTTAGCCACAGCTGGAACTGGAGATGTACTCACTGGAATGATTACAAGTTTGTTGGCTCAAAATTATCAGCCAATTGATGCAGCATTACTTGGTGTTTATCTTCATGGTTTGACCTCAGATATTGCCTTATTTGAGACGAGTTATGAGTCTTTTATTGCTTCAGATATTATTTCTAATTTGGGAAAAGCGTTTTTATCACTGCAAAATCACTAGTAATTATTCTCCCGAATACTAAAATCAAATCAGTTTGGTAAGTTTGTATTCAAGCTCTTTAGTTTGTGTATTTTGAATATGGAAAACTATAAGACCTCTGCAAATTTGAACCACTTGATTAACTGAAAATGATGAAAAGAAGTAGAATTAAGTTTGTTTCAGCATTGAAAGTCAAAATTGCTATTGAATCATTAAAAGAGCTATAGACATTATCAAAACTTGCTATTCGGATGATTTGCATCTTAGTCAAATATAGCAATCAAAACAAGGTTTTTTTCAGAAAAATCATCTATTGTATATGAATAAAAGGGAAGTCCTTCAAAAAAAAGCCAATTTATATATAGGTTACCTAATTCAACTAAGAAAAAAAAAGTGGTTTTTTAACATCCGTTTATTGAATTTTGAGGTCTTAATCAAACCAAAAAAATGGACAATTATCATTATATCAGTTCTGAAGTTTTAAGTTTAGAAACGGTAAACGAAATCATATCACACCAAAAATCAGTTGCATTATCAGAAGAAGCCAAAGTAAATATTCAAAAATGCAGAGAATATTTAGACAAGAAAATGGAGGTTTCAAGTAAACCTATTTATGGAATTAACACGGGTTTTGGTTCGTTATGTAATGTGATTATTTCCAATGAAAATTTATCGCAATTGCAATCTAATTTGGTTAAATCTCATGCTTGTGGCACCGGAGATGAAGTGCCGCAGGAAATTGTAAAATTGATGCTTTTGCTTAAAATTCAGTCGTTGAGTTATGGTCATTCTGGTGTTCAATTGCAAACCGTTGAGAGGCTTATTGAATTTTATAACAATGATATTCTTCCTGTAATTTACACACAAGGTTCGCTTGGTGCAAGCGGTGACTTGGCTCCGTTAGCACATTTGTCATTGCCACTTTTGGGTGAAGGAGAAGTTTATTTTGAGGGTAAAAAAGTGCATTCTTCTCAAATAATGAAACATTTCAACTGGCAACCCATTATTTTGCAATCAAAAGAAGGTTTGGCTTTGCTAAACGGAACGCAATTTATGAGTGCTTATGGTTTGTATATTTTGATAAAATCCATTAAATATTCCTATTTGGCTGATTTGATTGGGACAATTTCATTGGAAGGATTTGATGGTCGTCAAGAGCCTTTTAACGAGTTAATACATTTTATTCGTCCTCACAAAGGACAAATTGTAACGGCAAAGCGAGTGAATGAATTTTTGGAAGGAAGTGAAATCATTAACCAACCTAAAAATCATGTTCAAGATCCGTATTCTTTCCGATGTATGCCACAAGTTCATGGCGCAAGTAAAGATGCTATTGATTATGTAAAAAAAGTATTTAAAACCGAAATCAATTCAGTTACTGATAATCCGAATATTTTTATTGAAAGCGATGTAATTATTTCTGGTGGAAATTTTCATGGACAACCATTGGCTATTTCATTGGATTTTCTATCCATTGCGTTGGCAGAATTGGGAAGTATTTCTGAAAGAAGAACGTATCAATTGATTTCAGGAACTAGAAATCTCCCTGCTTTTTTGGTTGATAATCCGGGATTAAATTCGGGTTTTATGATTCCACAATACACCGCGGCAAGTATAGCTAGTCAAAACAAACAGTTGGCAACGCCAGCAAGTATTGACA
>JBILYQ010000203.1:0-4431 GCA_044377655.1 Flavobacterium sp. | reverse complement strand
TTAAAAACCCTAGCACTAATGACGCGGCTATTCCTGATAGTTTCCACCAAAAAGGAATAATTCTACGTTTCTCTCTTTTTTCTTTTAATTGACTTTCAATGTTATTCCAAATTTGTTCGTCAGGAACAACCTCGAAATCATTAAACTTTTCCCGAAAGAGATTTTCTATGTTTTTTTTCTCGCTCATTTGGCTTTAGGAAAATTATGGTTGCTTTTTTTATTGGCTCTATTTTCTATTTTTTGTTTCAATGTCATTTTTGCTCTTGACAAATTTGACTTTGAGGTTCCTATTGAAATTCCCAGCATTTCTGCTATTTCTTGATGGGAATACTCATCAATCACAAAAAGGGTAAAAACTAATTTATACCGGTTTGGCAATTCATGAATTAACAGCATTAAATATTCTATTGTAATGTCGTCGTCATCAAATACTACCTCAATGTCGTCTGCAATTTCTTCATTGACAATATTTAAAAAAGTTTCATTTCTATATTGTTGTAAAACATAATTAATCATCAATCGTTTTATCCAACCTTCAAAGGAACCCTTAAAACTATATTGTTTAATTTTATCGAACAATAATAAAAACCCCTCTTGTAAATTATCTTGTGCCTCTGCATAATTGCGCGAATATTTTAAGCAAATTCCAAACAATTTCGGAGAATACATCCGATATAATTGTTCTTGAGCTTTGCTGTCATTTTTTTGACAATCATGTATGAGTTGATCTAGACTCAAGAGAATTAATTTAATTATTGTACCACCACTTCATAAACTGAATATTGGTCTTCACCATTACCATCTGAACCTAGCCAAAATTTAAATGTATAATTACCGGCAACCATTGGTTTGAACTCCAAAGGAATCTCATATAAAGTTTCAGTGTCGTCAACACAATTGCTTTGGTTTAATTTTACAGCGCGAATAGCAACTGTTCTTGTTGTTTCATTAATGTCATAATAAAAACCGTCGAAAATATGGCATTGTGTTGGCCTTTTATACTTTATTCTGATTGGCGAAATATTCCCCACAGAATAGTTATCTGGCATTATCACCTCTTCTACAGGAAGAAGAACCATGTCTCGGTCTGGCTCGTCGTTCAATGAACAGGAGTTGATTGTAAACGCAATTAAAATTAAAAAAACTATTCTTTTCATTTTTCTTTTGGTGTTTTATTATACAGATACAAATTTCGGAAAAAGGTTGCGTTCTAAATAAAAAAAATCACGCTTTTGACGTGATTTCTAAATTTATGCGTTATTTTCCTTAATCAAATCCTTGATTTTTTGTTCCAATTCATCGGCTAATTCTGGATTGTCTTTTATTAATGCCTTCACAGCATCACGTCCTTGTCCTAATTTGGTTTCGCCATAACTAAACCAAGAACCTGCTTTTTTGATGATTTCAAATTCCACAGCCAAATCAAGAATTTCTCCTGTTTTTGAAATTCCTTCTCCATACATGATATCAAATTCTGCAACTTTAAAAGGTGGAGCCACTTTATTTTTTACCACTTTCACTTTTGTTCTGTTTCCAAGAACATTGTCGCCATCTTTTATTTGTGTAGAACGACGAATATCCAAACGAACAGAAGCATAAAATTTCAAGGCATTTCCTCCTGTTGTTGTTTCTGGATTTCCAAACATAACGCCGATTTTCTCTCTCAATTGGTTGATGAAGAATACGGTACAATGGGTTTTGCTAATTGTTCCTGTTAATTTTCTTAAGGCTTGCGACATCAATCGAGCGTGTAATCCCATTTTAGAATCACCCATTTCGCCTTCAATTTCGCTTTTTGGTGTTAAGGCTGCAACCGAGTCAATTACCACAATATCAATAGCGCCCGAACGGATTAAATTCTCGGCAATTTCTAATGCTTGCTCGCCATTATCGGGTTGTGAAATGATTAGGTTTTCAATATCAACACCTAATTTCTCGGCATAATTTCTATCAAAAGCGTGTTCCGCATCAATAAACGCAGCTATTCCGCCCGCTTTTTGCGCTTCGGCAATCGCGTGCAATGTTAAAGTAGTTTTTCCAGAAGATTCTGGACCATATATTTCAATAACTCGTCCTCTTGGATAGCCATTTACGCCCAAAGCTAAATCCAAACCCAAAGAACCAGAAGGAATTACTTCTACTTCTTCCACGGCCTTATCGCCCATTTTCATTACTGTTCCTTTTCCGTAGGCCTTGTCTAATTTATCAAGCGTTAATTGCAATGCTTTTAATTTAGCTTCTTTTTCTGAACTTACTTTTTCTTTCATTTGAATTGCTCTTGTTTTTCGTAAAAATACTGCTTTTTTTGATGTGAAATCAAATGCAATTTAAGAATTATAAACATAATAACAAGACTTAAAAAAACCAGTCTCTCTCGAAACTGGTTTTGTGTTTTAATTGATTTTTGTCAATATCAAACTAATGGTTGGGATAGGTATTGGAACATTGTAAATTTCATCATACGGACAGTTTTGTGAAATCCAAAATTCCCCACGAGCAAAATAATAATTTAGCACATTAGGATTGTTTAAATTTCTATGCAAGTACATGATACCATTAACACTACAATAATCTACATCAAAATAATTAAATGGCAAGTAGTTATTTCGAGGGCCATTAATGCTTTCTAATTTTGCTAAACTTGGATCGGTTATAGGCATAGTGCTTGTAATTACTAAACCAGTAGAAGTTTCTGTAACGGTATATTTGCCAATCAAAAAATCCTTATAATTGTAATCTCCATTGGGCGAAGTATCCGTGAAATGAGTTATTTTTTCTATCTCTAAAGTAAAAGTTTTCGTTTCTAAAGTTGCTCCCCAAGTTCCTTGCCAAGTTCCTACATATGAATCAAATTCATTATCAATGTCTTTGACATAGTAGCCGTTTAATAGATCTAGATCAGAGGAGTGGTTTAGCGGTACAATAACTCCTTCTTGACAATATGCAGAGAGACTTATTAGGCTTATATATAATTTTATAATTGTTTTCATATTTTTTTATTTAATTATTACAAAGTTCGGAATCTAAGCCGCCAAGAATTTCTGGATTTAATATAAGTTGTTCCCATGTATTTGAATCAATTAGCGTTCTATATAAATTTATGCCATATTGATTAGATTGATTCGAAAACACTGCTTTTTTGACGCGTATCTAGCATGCAATTTAAGAATTATAAATAATTCTAAAGCAAATTTTATTCCTTACTTTTGACAACAATTTATACCTCATGGAAAAACTTATTTCGTACCCCATTTCAGTGGTTTACTATTTGTGTTTCGGATTGTGTTTGGCAATTTTTCATCCCATTCAATGGGTTTGTTTTAACGTTTTTGGCTACCAAGCACATAAGAAAAGTGTTGATTATCTAAACTTTTTTCTGGTTCGTTGCACCAATCTTTTAGGAACAACCTATCATTTTGAAAATAGAGAATCAATTCCAAAAGGAGTTCCAATTATCTTTGTTTCCAATCATCAAAGCATGTATGATATCATTGGAATGATTTGGTATTTGCGTCGTTCACATCCAAAATTTGTCAGCAAAAAAGAATTGGGAAGCGGCATTCCAAGTGTTTCCTATAATTTGCGTCACGGCGGTTCCGTTTTAATCGACAGAAAAGACCCAAAACAAGCCATTCCAAACATAAAAAGTCTCTCAGAATATATCCAAAAGCACCATCGTTCGGCGGTAATTTTCCCCGAAGGAACAAGAAGTAAAAACGGAACACCAAAAGAATTTGCTCAAAGTGGCTTAAAAATATTATGCAAATATGCGCCAGATGCTTTTGTTGTGCCAATTACTGTGAATAATTCATGGAAAATGGTTAAATTTGGTGCGTTTCCGATGGGTTTGGGTAATAAACTAAAATTTATCATCCACAATCCCATTGCTGTAAAAGATTTTTCGTTTGAAGAATTGATGCAGAAAACGGAATCAACAATAGTAAATGCAATAAAAATTAAATAGATTTTGAGTTGGGTTACCATCCCAAATCCTGAAATCCCAAATCGTAAATAATAATGTCTATAAAAAACATTCGTCTAGAAGTGATGCAATTTCTAGAAAATAAAGTAGATGGTTTTGTTGACCAATATTTAATTCCTGTGGAAAAAATTTGGCAACCGTCTGACTTTTTACCAAATTCTGAAAGCGATACTTTCTTTGAAGAAGTAAAAGAATTACGCGAAATAGCCAAAGATTTGCCGTACGATTTTTGGGTCGCCATGGTTGGCGATACCATCACAGAAGAAGCGTTACCAACCTATGAGTCTTGGCTTATGGATGTTGATGGCGTTGATAATGTGGAAAGAAATGGTTGGTCAAAATGGGTGCGTCAATGGTCGGGTGAAGAAAATCGTCACGGCGATGTTTTGAATAAATACCTGTATTTATCTGGTCGTGTTAACATGCGCGAAGTGGAAATGACAACCCAA
>JBILYQ010000020.1:0-13206 GCA_044377655.1 Flavobacterium sp. | reverse complement strand
CATCAGCATCTGTTTGCTTAAAAATAGCATGTTCTTTACTAGCCAAAGTCAAGTCGCAAACAACGTGCAAACTGTGTCCGCCACCAACAGCCCAACCAGGAACAACGGCAATCACAACTTTTGGCATAAAACGAATCAAACGCTGCACTTCCAAAATATTCAATCGATGTTGACCATCATCGCCTACATAACCTTGATGACCGCGTGCATTTTGATCGCCACCGCTACAAAATGAATAAACACCATCTTTACTTGACGGTCCTTCGGCCGAAAGCAAGACCACTCCGATTGATGTATCTTCTTGGGCATCATAAAATGCTTGGTATAATTCGCTAGTAGTTTTGGGGCGAAAAGCATTCCGCACATCTGGACGATTAAACGCTATTCTGGCAACGCCGCTACATTTTTTATAGGTAATATCTTCAAATTCTCTAACTGTTTTCCAATCGATTGTATTCATAAACAAAGGGTTACTTAATTCTTTCTTATTTTTTAGTTAAAATAGGAAACGTGACTACTATTTATTTTATTTTAGCGTAAAAATAAACCAATTTTTAGACTTTCTGACTAAAATAAAACTTAAATATATATGAAAAAATCGCTTCTCAGTATGACTTTTTTAATGGTAGCATACACAGGTTTTTCACAAGCTTATGAATTCCAAACGGTTAAAGATATCGAAGCACTTCCAGTAATATCACAAGGAAATACAGGAACTTGTTGGAGTTTTTCGACAACCTCTTTTTTAGAAACAGAAATCATCCGTTTGACGGGAAAGAAAATTGATATCTCCGAAATGTATAACGTGAGAAACACCTATCCAAAAAAATCTTGGAATTATGTCATGCGACAAGGAAAAGCGCAGTTTGGCGAAGGCGGTTTAGCACACGATGTGCTCAATAGTGCGCGCGATTTTGGATTAGTGCCTCAAGCAGCTTACATCGGTAAATTAGCCACTGAAGAAAGTTATAATCATGCCGAAATGACATCGGTTTTAGAAGCCATGTTAAAAAATTATGTGACCAATCCTGGAAAAGAATTGTCTCCACAATGGAAACAGGCTATCGACGCAGTTTTGGATGTTTACATGGGTAAGAATAGTGCAGAATTTAGTTTTGAAGGCAAAAACTATACACCAAAGTCATTCATGGAAATGGTTAGAATCAAGCCAGCTGATTATGTGACGATTTCTTCTTTCACGCATGAACCGTTTTATAAACCTTTTCTTTTAGACATTCCAGATAACTTCTCCAACGGATTGTTTTACAACTTGCCTTTGAACGAAATGGTTGAAAACATTGATTCTGCTTTGGATAAAGGCTATTCTTTGTCTTTGGATTGTGATGTCAGCGAAGCCACTTTTTCGGGTAAAAAAGGCATTGCTGTGATTGCTGAAAATGAAACGGATGCCAAAACGATTTTGGACGAAATCAAACCTGAAAAAAACATCACCCCTGAATTTCGACAGTCGGAATTTGAAAATTACAACACCATGGACGACCACCTGATGCACATTGTAGGCAAAGTGAAAGACCAAAAAGGAAACCAATACTATAAGGTTAAAAACTCATGGGGAAACAAAGCTGGTAAAGATGGATTTGTATACATGAGCGTTTCCTATTTGAAACTAAAAGCCATTTCGGTCCTGGTTCACAAAGACGGGTTGACAAAAAAAACAAAAAGTTCTTTAGGTCTTTAATTGCAGAATTATATTCTTTTTTGTAATTTTAAGTAACTGAATGTATCATCATGAAAATTACTCTTACTGCTATATTTCTCTCGTTGCTTTTTTTCGTTTCGGGACCGAATTATAACAAATATAAACGCTATACTTATGCTTCAGAACCTAATAAAGGTTCCGATAGCGCTATTATTAGCATTCCTTATAAGCTTTGTCTTGGCGTAGTTTCTGAAGAATACAAAACCCAAAAACGAAATATCATCCATCAGTTTTACAATAAATTCATTGGAACACCCGGATTTAGCGGTGGTTTTATTGTTACCAAAAACGGAAACATACTTTTTGAAAATTATCAGGGATATTCCAATCTTAAAAGTAAAACCGAAATTACTGCCGCAACACCCATGCATTTGGCTTCGGTAAGCAAGGTTTTAACAGCTACAGCCATTTTAAAACTGGTACAAGAGGATAATATTTCATTGGACCAAAAAGTCACCGACTGGCTTCCAAAATTCCCCTATAAAAGCACCACTATCCGAACATTGCTCAACCACAGAAGCGGCCTGCAACACTATTCCCGTTACAGTGCGCTTTTGAAAAAAGTTTGGAACAGCAGTAAAGTAATGTCCAATCAAGATATTTTGGACTTGATGATAAAACACAAATTCCGATTGCTCTCCGCCAACGATACCCGATTTGAATATTGCAATACCAATTACGTCATCCTAGCCCTAATTATCGAAAAAGCCACAGGCATGAATTACAACAAAGCCATGAAAGCCTTAATTTTCAAACCATTAGGCATGACCAACACCTTTGTTTTCAATTACGCCACCGATAGAGATACCGTTTCAATGTCCTATAGAGGAAAAAATATTCCAGCGTCTTGGGATCAATTCGACGCTTTGGTTGGTGATAAAAATGTCTATTCAACGCCGAGAGATTTGGTAAAATTTGATTTGGCTTCCTATTCCGCTGATTTTATCAACCCCGAAATTCTGCAAGAAGCCTTTGTGGGTTATAGTCCGCAACCCAAAACCATGAAAAACTATGGCTTGGGAATGCGCATGAAAGAATGGCCAACGGGACAACGCCTCACCTATCATAACGGTTGGTGGCACGGCAGCACTTCGTCCTATATCACTTTGAAAAAAGACAGCATCACCATCATTGCCTTGTCCAATGTGTACACCACTCGAACCTACCAAACTCTGAAACTATCCAGTTTCTTTGGCGATTATCCATTCGAGGTAGGCAATTTTGAAATACAAGATAGTTTGCAATAAAGAGTTCGAAACCTAAACATTTCGTTTTTTACAAAAAAATTATCTAAAACACATATTTTTAATTTCACACCAAAAAACGTCCCTATTACTTGAGATGTTTTTTATTTATGTAGATACTTATTGAGTGTTGACCAAATAAATCCCATCATCTTTAATCTCAATGAGTTTGTCTCTGTACAAAGCACCGATAGCTTTCTTGAAGGTTTTTTTGCTCATCTTCAAAACGGTTTTAATGTCTTCGGGATGGCTGTTATCGTTCAGTCTAAGAAAACCACGACTAGCACGAAGTTCGGATAGTATTTTTTCAGCATTCGGTTCAATGGATTGGTATCCCTGAATTTGTAATGCCACATCTATTTTGTTATCAGGACGTATGTTTTTTATATACCCACGAAGCCTGTCGCCTGTTCGGATGTCGTCATACACTTGGTCTTTGTAAAGTAAGCCTTTGTGTTGCTCATTAATGATAACATTAATTCCTACTTCGGTAATGTGCGAAACGATTAATTCTACCTCTTCGCCATTTTCCACCGTAAGGGCATCATTACTCAAAAACTGGTTGGTTTTGCTCGATGCCACAAGACGATTTGTCTTTTCATCCATGTACAAATACACCAAATAACGCTTTCCTTTTTCCATCGGACGCGCTTGTTCTTTAAACGGAACGAGAATATCTTTTTCCATTCCCCAATCCATAAAAGCACCCACTTGATTGACATAATTAACGCGCAACAAGGCGAATTCATTTAATAAAATATACGGTTCTAATGTAGTAGCTACAGGACGTTGCTCATGATCCAAATACACAAAAACGATGATTTCCTCACCTATTTCGAATACTTTGGGAACATATTTATTAGGTAAAAGCACATCGTCTTTACCATCGGTAAGAAACAAACCTACTTGTGTATCTCTGTCAATTTTGAGCGTGTTGTATTGTCCAATTTTCATTATGGTAGCCTATTTTTGGTGCAAAGATATATAATTACGAGTTAGAAATAATATATGCTTAATTGTGAATTGTTTGTTAATTCGTTCTGATGGATGTATCTTTAAAAGATAGACAAAGAAAAATCCCAACCGTTTAGTTGGGATTTTATGTTTTATTTAATCGTTCATCGAGATGAGGAACTCTTCGTTATTTCTAGTTTTCTTGAAACGGTCATTGATAAAATCCATGGCTTCTATCGGGTTCATATCAGAAAGATACTTACGCATAATCCACATACGTTGAAGTGTCTTTTCATCAAGTAATAAATCGTCACGACGCGTACTTGACGAGGTTAAATCTATAGCTGGGAAAATACGTCTATTAGCAATTTTTCTGTCCAACTGCAATTCCATGTTCCCTGTTCCTTTAAATTCTTCAAAGATTACTTCGTCCATTTTAGAACCTGTTTCGGTCAATGCTGTTGCAATAATACTAAGTGAACCACCGTTTTCTACGTTACGTGCCGCACCAAAGAAACGTTTAGGTTTTTGCAATGCATTAGCATCCACACCCCCACTCAATACTTTTCCTGAAGCAGGTTGCACGGTATTGTAAGCTCTTGCCAAACGAGTAATAGAATCCAATAGAATAACTACATCATGACCACATTCTACCAATCGTTTTGCTTTTTCAAGTACAATGTTGGCAATTTTTACATGTTCTTGTGGTTCACGGTCAAAAGTAGAAGCAATAACTTCACCACGAACGCTTCGTTGCATATCGGTAACCTCTTCCGGACGTTCATCAATCAATAATACTATCAAATATACTTCGGGATGATTGGCAGCGATGGCGTTGGCAATGTCTTTTAACAACATTGTTTTACCGGTTTTTGGTTGTGCTACAATCATTCCACGTTGTCCTTTTCCAATTGGAGAGAACAAATCGATAATTCGGGTTGAAATGGAACTTCCTCTTCCAGCCAAATTGAATTTTTCGGTTGGAAATACCGGTGTTAAGTGTTCAAAAGAAACTCTGTCTCGAACTACTTGCGGATCGTGTCCATTGATTTTTAAAACGCGTACTAATGGGAAGAACTTCTCACCTTCTTTTGGCGGACGCACTACACCTTTTACAGTATCGCCTGTTTTCAAACCAAACAAACGGATTTGTGAGGTAGACAAATAAATATCATCTGGTGAAGCTAAGTAATTATAATCTGAAGAACGTAAAAAACCATATCCATCAGGCATCATTTCTAGCACGCCTTCACTTTCAATTATTCCATCAAATTCATAATCCGAATCACGAAAATTGTTTTTCTTTCCTTTAAAATTTGGATTTTGATTCCCGTTAGCATTGGCATTCCCGTTTTGGTTGGGATTGATTTGCTTTGGTTTTTGGTTTGGATTGGACTTCACTATTCCAGCTTCGATTGTAGTTTCAATCTCCTTTTCTTGCGAAATCTCTTCTGTTGATTCTGGAGTTTCCGCTTGTTGTCCATCAATAGCTTTTGGAGCAATGATGATGGGTTTTTTAAATTTTTGTGTCTTGTTTATATACTTTTCAGCAATAGAAATTTTTGTTGTTGCAGTCTCTATTGGCAATTCAACTGTCGCACTTTCCTGGAACAAAGTTTCTTGAGCCTTGGTTACTGAGGCTGTTTTTTCAGGTTGAATTCTGACTCTTTTGTGTTTATCATCCTCTGGAAGCTGAACTGTTTTTGGCTGGCTAACTTTTTCGGCATTACTTACTTGTTGCTCTAAAATTTGTTGTATTAGAGTATCCTTTTTTACGCCAGTAGTTTTAATGGTTTTAGCTAATTTAGCTATTTCTTGAAGCTCAGTAAGCTTCATTTCTTTCAGTGCAGAAATATCAAACATAAATGTTTAGTAGGGTTTATAAGTGATTGTGAAAACAATGTAATAGTAGGTAGAGTTATTTACTTAGAATGTTCCGAAGAATGAAGTACTTACGGTTTTGTTATGCAATAATACGAATAAAATTTTATCATACAATAGTATTTTATAAAAAGAAATTATATTTTTGTCAAACAAATAATAGGTAATGTTACAAAGAATTCAAACTATATATCTCGTTCTAGCATTAGTAGCAACTGGTATTTTGCCTTTTATTTTTCCGTTGTGGAAAATGGTTGATGGTAAAGAAGTTTTTTTTATGACAAATACAATCTACACCGCATTGTTTGGATTAAGTACAACATTATCATTATTGAGCATTATTTCATTTAAGAAAAGACAACAGCAATTTGTTTATGGCAGATTGAATATCATATTGAATTTAATTTTATTAGGATTATTTGTGTATCGAACGCTAAATTTATCTGGAGAAACTATAGCTGTTTCTGAGAAAGGTATTGGGATGTTCTTGCCTATTGTTTCTATCGTTTTATTAGCTTTGGCCAACAAAGCTATCAAGAAGGATGAAGATCTCGTAAAATCTGTGGATCGATTACGATAAACCTATAAACTTAGTTTATTTAGTGCTGAAAAACCCAAACTTCAATGTTTTGGGTTTTTTTTTGCGGATTTAAAAATTTTGAGCAAAAAAGTACTCTACATTGTAATTTTTTATCTTAAGTTTGAGTAATATAAACCAAAAAATGAGCCAAATAATAAAAATACATCTCGCAGACGATCATCAATTATTGCTTGACAGTATGAACAGTTTGATTGAAACAAACCCTAACTATTGTGTTACTGGGCATTCAGTCAATGGAAATCTTGTATTAGAAAAAGTCGAAGAAGAAGGAGCTTCTATACTCATTATGGATATAAACATGCCTCAAAAAGATGGCATTGAAGTAATGAAAGAATATTCCTTGCGAAAATATCCCTTTTCAATAATCATTTTATCAAGCTATGACGATTTAAAACTGATAAAAGAAATGATGAATCTTGGTGCAAAAGCCTATTTAACAAAAAAATGTGCTGGTGAAAATATCATGGATGCCATTCAGGTTGTCACAGATGGTGAAGAGTATTTTTGCGAAACTGTTAGAACCAAAATTTTAAATACTTTTGCTAATAAGAATCCTAACTTCAATATTGGCAATAACGATCATATTTTTGACAAATTCCTTTCAGAAAGAGAATTACAAATCATTAAACTAATTGCTTTAGAATTTAACAGCGATGAAATTAGTGATGAACTTTTTATCAGCGTTAATACGGTTAATACCCATAGAAAAAATTTAATTAAAAAACTAAATGTGAAATCCTCAATAGGATTAGTAACGTACGCAATAAAAAATAATTTAATACGTGTTAATACATAACTATGACATTATTAAGACACTATGGAATAGCTTCAGATGACAATAAAACATTTGAAACTACATTTGAAATCCCTAACAATTGCAGTTACACTGTCAACCTTTCTGGGAAGATAAAATACATAAGCATTGCCCTAAATTCAGGACAAACCTCACCTTCAACAACATTCATAATGTATACCGAAGAGATCGCCACATTGGATGGGAATTTGAGTTTGCAATTCAAACAAACAGAAAATGGTATAACCCTAATAAAACCAAAATTAGTTGTTAACCAATAATAAAATATTGAAAAAATATATTGTTCTATTACTCCTATTTTCATTAACTTCTTGGTCACAAATTAAGGGAACGTTAGATTCTATTGTCTTTTATGATAATAATGGTGATTATTTAAAAGGGATACTTTTTACAGAAAAGCAGTGTAAGAAACTATTACAACAAAAAAAACTAGCGCAGTTTTGTGATCTCACATTAAAAAAGGCGGCATTCTATACTAAATTAAAAGATAATACAAAAGGAGTTACAACTCTATTTGAAGCACTAAAAATAATTGATAAGCAAAAAATGCCTGTCGAAAAAATATTAATTCACAAACGAATTGCAGATATTTATTATCAGGCGCTTAATGTCAAAAAGAGTTTTCAATATTATCAAATTGCTGCTAAAAACTCAAAAAAAATAAAAAACGATACCCTATTAGCTTTTGTATATCAAGGTGTATTCAAAATTTATATTGAAGGAAAAAACAAAGACAGCCTAAAATTTTATGCTAACGAAATTTTGAGATTATCAAAAGATAAAGGAGGTTATGACTTAAAAACTACTGCTCATAACAATCTGTATGCTTATTACACTCAAAATAACCAAATTGAAATTGCAAAAAAACACTTGGACTCGAGTTTTAATTATGCTAATCAATCAAAAAATAGTCAAGTTCGAATGTATTCTTATTCAAACCTTGCCTACTATTATATGGTTAATAAAAAAAACTACAAAAAAGCAGAAAAACTATTGCTAAAAATTATTCAACTGTACAAGACCGATACTTTAAATATTTATGTCACTGACCAATATTTAAATCTTTCGTATGTCTATGAACAAATGAATGATTTCAAAACTGCCAATTTCTATTTAAACAAGTACAGAATAAATAGTGAAACCACCTATAACAATCAGCAAAACAAGCAAATTCAAGATATAGAAACACGTTACAAAATTAAAGAAGCACAAGATGTATTCAATCAAAAAGAAGTACAACTCAAGGAACAACAAAAAAGACGACAGCTTTTCTTTTTGATTGTGACTATGTCATTGGTTATGCTAATCATATTAATCGCTATCTTCTATCAGAACAATAAATTAAAACAAAAAAATAAACTCAACGAAATTGAAAGTCATTTAAAAGAAAACCTCATTAATGCAACTATAGATGGGCAAGAGTCAGAACGAAAAAATATAGCCTCCGTTTTACATGATAACGTTAGCGCTTTACTTTCCTCTGCAAATATACAACTTATGGTTTTCTCAGCTTCGCAATCCACAAAATCTGAAGAAATAGTTAAGGCTCAAGCCATCATTAATGATGCGCACGATAAGGTTAGAGATTTGTCACATAAATTAGTGCCCACACTTTTAACAAAATTTGGATTAATCTATTCCCTGAAAGATTTATGCGAGAAAAACAGTAGTTCAATGATTGCTTTTTCTTTTATAAGTGATATTAATGTCAAAAAACGCTTTAATGAAGAATTTGAAATGAAACTTTACTTTATTCTGTCGGAAATGGTGAATAATGTGCTAAAACACAGTCAGGCTACAGAAGCAAGTATTACCATTATTGAAGAAAATCAAAAACTCTGTATTACTGTAAAAGACAATGGAAAAGGTTTTAAAATTACCAAGGACAAAAGGAATGAAGGCTTTGGATTAACACAAATTAGAGCAAGGGTTAATAACATAAACGGAAAATTGACACTCTATTACACAATAAATCACGGAACAACTATCGGAATTGAAGTCCCAATTATATATAAACCATCAACTCCTATTGCCTAGTTCGATAATCTCCAATTGTTGAATTTTATCACCATCTATCTCAAAACGCAACATCGTTCGCACCTGATGAAAACCAGAAATTCCAGCCGCCCCAGGATTCATATGCAATAAATTAAGTTTTTTATCAAACTGTACTTTTAGAATATGCGAATGACCACAGATGAAAAGTTTCGGAGGGTTGGTTTGCAATTCCGTTTTGATATTCGGATTATATTTCCCTGGATAACCTCCAATATGTGTAATCCAAATATCCACGCCTTCACACATAAATCTGTTATGCAATGGAAACTCCATTCGTGCTTTGTCATCATCAATATTACCAAAAACGGCTCGTAAGGGTTTAATTTTTTTTATGGTATCCGTTACCTTCAAATCACCAATATCACCTGCATGCCAAACCTCATCAGCAAGTTGTACGTATTTTAAAATTATATCGTCAATATGACTGTGTGTATCCGAAAGTAAAAGTATTTTTTTCAAAGTAAAGGCGCTAATAGTGTCCAAAATTAAGGCTTCGGCAACGCAAATATAATAAATCATATTAGGAAAACTTTACACTTAAAACAATAACCATCTTTTAAAAACCTTTGTACCTTTGCACTTCACATCCATAGAATATAAAATTACTCTTGAGATATTTCATTGAACTGGCATACAACGGAACCCATTATCACGGTTGGCAATACCAACCCAATGCTATTTCTGTACAAGAAACGCTCAACAAAGCGTTATCCATGCTATTAAAAACAAAAATAGATGTTGTTGGAGCAGGACGAACCGACACGGGCGTTCATGCCAAGCAAATGTTTGCCCATTTTGATTGTGAAACTCCAATCGAAATAACAGTTTTTGTTCATAAACTAAATGCCATTTTACCCAAAAATATCGCAATTATCACTTTCCATAATGTCAGTGATACTGCTCATGCCCGATTTGATGCCATTAAAAGAACCTATGAATATCATATTCATACTCAAAAAGATGTATTTGAAAACGATAGCAGTTGGCTATATCAATTGCCATTGGACATTATTAAAATGAATGATGCCTGCAAAATCCTGACAACATACACTGACTTTGAATGTTTTTCCAAAGTCAACACCGATGTTTTTACCTTTAATTGTAAAATTCACGAAGCTCATTGGAAACAAAACGGTACAAAAATAGTATTTACAATTGCCGCCGACAGATTTTTGCGAAACATGGTTCGGTCAATTGTGGGAACAATGATTAACATTGGACAAGGAAAAGTAACTTTGGAAAATTTTAAAAAAATTATGGATAGTAAAGACCGAAGCAAAGCAGGATTTTCAGTCCCAGCAAATGGGTTGTATTTAACTCAAATTGAGTATGATTATATTGCAAAAAGCAATCGCTAAACTACACTATCGCGCCTTTAGCTTATGGCGAAAAACATAGCCCAAATGAAAAATATGAAAGCAAAAGCATTCGATACAAACTTATTCAAAAGAATATTAAAATATACCAAACCTTATCAATGGAGGTTTAATGGAGTAATTGCATTTGCAATTTCCCTTTCCGTTTTTGCAGCATTACGTCCTTTTTTATTAAAGCAAACCGTAGACGCCTACATGGCGCCAAAAGACAAAAACGGCCTTTTGATTTACGTCACCATAATGGGTGTTGTATTGCTGCTGGAAGTCTTATCGCAATTTTATTTTGTGTATTGGGCCAATTGGCTTGGACAAGATATCATAAAGGACATTCGAACTAAACTCTTCAAACACCTTTTGAGTTTTCGAATGAAATATTTCGATAATGCACCTGTTGGACAATTGGTTACTCGCTCTGTATCGGATATTGAACAAATTGCACGAATTTTCAGCCAAGGGCTATTCATGATTATTAGTGATTTGTTAAAAATGGTAGTTGTCCTGCTTTTTATGTTTTACATGAATTGGAAATTAACTTGGATTGTAATTTTGGCCATGCCACTTTTAGTGTATATCACCCGAATATTCCAACGCAAAATGCAAGTGGCTTTTGAAGAAGTGCGAAACCAAGTGGCAAATCTCAACACTTTTGTTCAAGAACGGGTTACAGGAATGAAGATAGTACAACTCTTCAACCGTGAAGATATTGAATTTGAAAAGTTCAAAGAAATCAATCAAAAACACAATAAGGCGTGGATAAAAACTATTTTATACAACTCCATCTTCTTCCCTATTGCCGATATTATTTCATCGCTTACCCTTGGAGCTGTGGTGCTTTATGGTGGATTTCATATCATTGACGGTGAAAAGTTTACCACTTTTGGCGACCTCTTTTCATACACCATGTTCATCGGAATGTTGTTCAATCCGCTACGCCAAATTGCAGATAAATTCAATGAAATGCAAATGGGAATGATAGCCGCCAACCGTGTTTTTGATATTCTAGACAAAACCTCCGATGTACAAATTGACGGAACCCTGGAAGCCAAGCATTTTCAAGGTGCCATTCGTTTTGAAGAGGTCCGTTTTAGCTACATTCAGGATGAAGAAGTCTTGAAAGGCATCAACCTCAATGTAAAAGCAGGAGAAACCATTGCAATTGTAGGTTCGACTGGAGCTGGAAAATCAACAATTATCAATTTATTAAACCGTTTTTACGAAATCAATTCGGGTACTATTTACATAGACAATCAAAACATTAACGAATTTACTTTGGAAAGTCTACGAAAACAGATTGCCATAGTTTTGCAAGATGTCTTTTTGTTTGCTGATACCATTTTTAACAACATTACACTCAACAATCCCTCTATTTCAAGAGAAACAGTTTTGGCTGCCGCCAAAAAAATTGGGGTTCACGACTTCATCATGAGTTTGCCCGAAGGCTATGATTTTGATGTTAAAGAACGTGGCGTTATGCTTTCCTCAGGGCAACGTCAACTCATCGCATTTTTGAGAGCTTACGTCAGTAACCCAAGTATTTTAATTTTGGACGAAGCCACTTCCTCCATTGACACCTACAGCGAGGAACTTATTCAACGTGCCACGGAAACCATCACTAAAGGGAGAACCTCCATTGTCATTGCGCACCGATTGGCCACTATTGTCAATGCCGATAAAATAATTGTAATGGACAAAGGATATATTGTAGAACAAGGAACGCATCAGGAATTGTTGAATTATGAAAATGGTTTTTACAAGAATTTATATGACTCTCAGTTTTCAACCGAAGTAGAGTAATAGCACTTTTTAAAACATCCCGAAAATTTATTCATTCCGTTTCATGGATTTTTAAGTTGCGCTAAAAAAGCAAAATAGTTTTAATTACAAGTCCTATTGTTTTTAAAATAATTCCTTAAATTCGCACTCTCAATTAATTTAGAAAAACACGCAAAATGAAATACGATATTATTGTTTTAGGAAGTGGTCCAGGCGGTTATGTTACAGCTATCAGAGCATCACAATTGGGCTTTAAAGTAGCCGTTATCGAAAAAGAAAACTTAGGTGGCGTTTGCTTGAATTGGGGTTGTATCCCAACAAAAGCCTTATTAAAATCAGCTCAAGTTTTTGATTACCTAAAACACGCTGCGGATTATGGACTAACCGTTTCCGAATTTGACAAAGATTTTGGAGCCGTTGTAAAACGTAGTCGCTCAGTGGCAGACGGCATGAGTAAAGGAGTACAATTCCTAATGAAGAAAAACAATATTGACGTTATTGACGGTTTCGGAAAACTAAAACCAGGCAAAAAAGTTGACGTTACCGATAAGGATAAAAAAGTTACTGAATATTCCGCAGACCATATCATCATTGCTACGGGCGCGCGTTCTCGCGAATTGCCAAACCTGCCTCAGGATGGTGTAAAAGTAATTGGATACCGTCTAGCAATGACTTTGCCAACCCAACCAAAATCAATGATTATTGTGGGATCTGGTGCTATTGGAGTAGAATTTGCTCATTTCTATAATGCCATGGGAACCGATGTTACCATTGTAGAATTTATG
>JBILYQ010000201.1:0-4561 GCA_044377655.1 Flavobacterium sp. | reverse complement strand
ATGATTTTTGTATTCCAATTAAATTTGTTCTTTCCTTAACAGAAACAAACATGATATTGGCAATTCCAAAACCTCCAACCAAAAGTGAGAAACCTGCAATTACCCATCCCATCAAGTTCATTTGGCTGATAATTGCATCTATTTGGTCAGTGGCCCCTTTTAGTACATTTACGAAAAAGGTAGGCACTTCTCCAGATTTCAAACCTCTTTTGACACTCAATTTTTGTATCAACTCGCCTTTTATATTATCTAACTCAACATTTGTTTCTGGTCTAATTATAATTATAGGAGTAAATGCATCATTGTTGTCTCCAAAAATACTTCTAATTTTATTGATGGGAACATATACCGTGTTGTCTGGATTTGAACCAAAATTTATCATTCTTTCCCCTACCTTTTTTAGAACTCCAATGACAATAAATTTCTGTCCATACATTCTAATTTCTTTATCAATAGGAGATTGGTTTTCAAATAAAACCTCGGCAATTTCATTTCCTAAAATCACACAATTTTTTCCTGAATTTGATTCCTGTTCATTAAAAAATCTGCCTTCGGTAAATTCAAGCTTTTCAATATTAATAAACTCATAGGTGCAAGGCTTAATACTTACGGAACTTGCCGTTTTATCTTCATATTTTATATTCTCTCTATTAGTAAAGAACTGATAAGAAACGGCTTCAATACCACTTACATTGTTTTTTATAAAATTGTATTCTTCAAAACTGACATCTGGAAACTGATCAATTTTCCAATCAGGAACATCACTTGGTCCAAAACAATATTTAAATAAAAAAATGGACCTGTTATCCAATCCGCTGATGTCGCTTTTTATTTTTTTATCCAAAGAATCGACTGCTGTTAAAACAGCAATAATGGAAAAAATACCTATGGTAACTCCAAGCAAAGAAAGTAATGTGCGTAATTTATTGTTACGCAAAGCATTCATGGCAAAACCAAAACTTTCTTTTAATAAACGGAAATAAAGTAGCATATATTTAGGATATGTAAGTCTGTAAAATTGAAAAAAAATTGTCCAAAAACCCAACAAAAAAAGGTTTGAATAATAAGTAGTAAATAATTGCATTTTGTTACAGCACTTACTTGAATTTTGAACACAAAAAAACTACTTTTGCATGCTTAAACACAACTACATAATGAACGCAACAAAAACTACCCAAGGACAAAGTCCGAACGGAGCGAAGCTAATTAAATCGGCCTTAATTTCTGTCTTTTCAAAAGAAGGTTTAGAACCAATAGTTCGCAAACTACACGAACAAAACGTGACGCTTTATTCTACAGGCGGAACAGAAGATTTCATTAAAAACCTAGGAATTCCAGTTGTTCCCGTTGAAGAGGTAACTTCTTATCCTTCCATTCTTGGTGGAAGAGTGAAAACCTTACATCCAAAGATATTTGGCGGAATTTTAAATCGTCAAGATCATGAGGGAGATGTGCAACAAATGGAAGAATTCAATATTCCGCAAATAGATTTGGTAATTGTGGATTTATATCCTTTTGAAAAAACGGTAGCTTCTGGCGCAGACGAAACGGATATCATTGAAAAAATTGACATTGGTGGCATTTCATTGATTCGGGCTACAGCCAAAAATTTTAAAGACACTGTTATTATTGCTTCGGTAAAGGAATATTCGTTTTTATTAGATTTAATCAGCCATCAAAATGGCGAAACAAACTTAGAACAAAGAAGACTTTTAGCCACAAAAGCGTTTCATGTTTCCTCCCATTATGACACCGCTATTTTTAATTATTTCAATACCGACGAAACCATTTTTAAAGTAAGTGTCGACAATGGTCAAATACTTAGATATGGTGAAAATCCGCATCAAAAAGGATTTTTCTTTGGAGATTTTGATGCCATGTTCAATAAACTACACGGAAAAGAATTGTCTTACAACAATTTATTGGATGTTGATGCAGCGGTAAATTTGATTTTAGAATTCAAAAATGAAGCGCCAACATTTGCCATCTTAAAGCACAATAACGCTTGCGGATTAGCAACAAAGAATACAATGAAAGAAGCCTATCTTACTGCTTTGGCTGGCGATCCAACTTCCGCTTTTGGAGGTGTTTTAATTGCTAATGGAAAAATTGATGTGGCAACAGCCAAAGAAATAAACAGTTTATTTTGCGAAGTAGTTATTGCTCCGAGTTTTGATGACGAAGCTATTGCACTATTATCAGAAAAGAAAAACAGAATCATATTAGTTCAAAACGAAGCTGAATTACCAAACAAGCAAGTTCGAACTTGTCTTAACGGGATGTTAATTCAGGAAAGAAATAATAGTACAGACAATAAACAAGCGTTAAAAACCGTTACCCTTACATCTCCAACAGAACAAGAAGTGGAAGACTTGATTTTTGCATCAAAAATTTGCAAAAACACGAAATCTAACACTATTGTTTTTGCAAAAAATAAAACTTTATTAGCTTCTGGAACTGGACAAACCTCAAGAGTTGATGCTTTGAAACAAGCTATTGAAAAAGCAACTACTTTTGGATTTGACTTGAACGGCGCTGTGATGGCAAGCGATGCTTTTTTTCCTTTTCCTGATTGTGTGGAAATTGCAAAAAATGCAGGAATTACGGCCGTTATTCAACCTGGAGGTTCTATAAAAGATGAATTGAGCATCAATTATTGCAACGAAAATAAAGTTGCAATGGTATTTACAGGAACACGTCATTTTAAACATTAATTTGTTTAACTTTGTGCGTTAAAATTATATAAACATTTTAAACCCCTAAAAAACTTATGGGATTTTTTGATTTCATGACTGAGGATATAGCAATTGACCTTGGTACCGCAAATACTTTAATAATTCATAACGATAAAGTTGTCATTGATAGTCCATCAATAGTAGCTCGCGATCGAATATCTGGAAAAATCATTGCTGTTGGTAAAGAAGCCAATATGATGCAAGGTAAAACCCATGAAAACATAAAAACGATAAGACCCTTAAAAGACGGTGTTATTGCAGATTTTGATGCTTCCGAAAAAATGATCAGTATGTTCATTAAAAGCATTCCTGCGCTGAAGAAAAAAATGTTTACTCCTGCATTGAGAATGGTTGTTTGTATTCCTTCTGGGATTACAGAAGTTGAGATGCGAGCTGTAAAAGAGTCTTGTGAAAGAGTAAATGGCAAAGAGGTATATTTGATACATGAACCAATGGCTGCGGCAATTGGTATAGGTATTGATATTATGCAACCTAAAGGAAACATGATTGTGGATATTGGTGGTGGAACAACAGAAATTGCAGTCATTGCATTGGGCGGAATTGTTTGCGACAAATCTGTAAAAATTGCTGGTGACGTTTTCACAAATGATATTGTTTACTACATGCGTACGCAACATAATTTATTTGTTGGAGAAGCCACAGCCGAAAAGATAAAAATTGAGATCGGAGCGGCAATCGAAGATTTAGAAACTCCACCAGACGACATGTCTGTTCAAGGAAGAGATTTGCTTACTGGAAAACCAAAACAAGTGGAGGTTTCCTATAGAGAAATTGCTAAAGCATTAGACAAGTCTATCCAAAGAATTGAAGATGCTGTAATGGAAACTTTATCTCAAACTCCACCAGAATTAGCCGCAGATATATACAATACAGGAATTTATCTTGCTGGCGGAGGTTCGATGTTAAGAGGTTTGGATAAAAGGATTTCGCAAAAAACAGATTTACCTGTTTATATTGCAGAAGACCCTTTGAGAGCCGTTGTTAGAGGAACTGGAATGGCGCTTAAAAACATTCCGAAATTCAGAAGTATTTTAATAAAATAACAGCATAATTCATGCAGCAAATATTTAATTTTATTATTAAAAACAGTAATCGATTGCTGTTTTTGCTGCTTTTGGGCATTTCATTATCGTTAACCATACAATCACATTCTTTTCATAAAAGTAAAGTTATTAGTTCCGCCAACTTTTTTACGGGCGGAATTTATGAACGGGTAAATAAAATTGATGAATACTTCAATTTAAAAACCCAAAACGATGTGTTAGCACAAGAAAATGCTCGATTAAAATCGCTCTTATTCAATACAAAAGACACTGCTGGAATTCCAAAAATTGACACCATTAGAGGTGTGAAAAAAACAGATATCATTGTTTCTAAAGTAATCCGTAACTCATACAGCGTTTTTGAAAATTATCTTACTATTGACAAAGGTTCAAGATCTGGAATAAAACCAGATATGGGCGTAATAAATAGCGCTGGAATAATTGGAATAGTTGACGACACTTCCGAAAATTATGCAACAGTAATTAGCATTTTGAATGTGAAATCCCAAATTAATGCTAAAATTAAAAAATCAAATCACTTCGGTTCATTAATCTGGAATGGTAAAAGCACTGGCTTTGTTCAATTGATTGATGTTCCAAGATTAGCTTCGGTTAGAAAGGGAGACACTATTGTTACAGGAGCGCAATCAGTTATTTTTCCTGAAAATATTGGCATTGGAACAATTGACAAAATTTATGTTGACAACCAAACCAATTATTATACTCTGAACATAAAATTATTCAACGATATGACTAGTTTAG
>JBILYQ010000200.1:0-4562 GCA_044377655.1 Flavobacterium sp. | reverse complement strand
CCAACATTATAAATGTCATAGTACTATGAAAGAATTTAAATTAGACGAAATGCCAAAAATAAAATCTGGATTTAAAACTCCAGAGAATTATTTCGATGCTTTTTCCGAAAAAATATTGGCTCAATTACCCGAAAAAAAAACAAAAACAATACCGCTGTTTAGTTTTAGAAAAAAAATGCTTTTTGCAGTTGCGGCACTACTAATTGTAGCATTATCAGTTCCTATATTCAATACATTATCTAGTAACAACGCTGTTTTGGACCAACAAACACTGGAAGATTATATTGCTCAGAACACTCGAATCTCTGAAAATGACATATTGGAATTATTAGAAAAAGAAGATATCGAAAAATTAAATTTAGATTACCAAATTCCTGATAAAAATGTAGAAGAGGTGCTTTCTACAAATGAAAACTTAGAACAATACATAACAAATTAGACTTATGAAAACTAATAAATTTTTATCCTTGCTTTTCCTTTTTATCACCATCACTTTTTATGGGCAAGAAGGGAAACTTTTTAAGGAAAAGAAAGAACAAATCAAGGCTTTAAAGATAGCATTCATTACCAATGAATTATCACTTACTCCGGATGAAGCAACAAAATTTTGGCCTCTATTTAATGCTTTTGAAGATAAACAAAATGATATCAGAAGGCAAAAAATGAAAGGCTTTTTGGATCGAATTGAAGAGGATGCAATAGACAAATTATCAGAAAAAGAAGCTTCTTCTTTGTTGATACAAATGGAAACTGCCGAAGAGGATTTATTCCAATTGCGAAAAAAATTTATTGCAAATTTGAGAACCGTCATTTCACCAATAAAAATTTTGAAACTCAAAAAAGCTGAGGAAAATTTTAATCGAAAATTATTGCAGCAATATAGAGACAAACGTCCAAAAAGATAAAACAAAGAGAGTCGATTGGCTCTCTTATTTTTTAAATTCAATTTTGACAATTTTATTTCTTCCAGCTGCAAAAGCTAATTTTTTATTTACAAATCGAATAGTGTAAAGGGAGTCATCTTTAGAGAATTGTTTCCAAGAATACCCACCATCTGATGAATAATGTAGTCCCAAAGCTCCGACAGAAACGATTTGTTTCCCGTTACTTTTAGGAACAAACTGAATGCAAGAGGAATATCCAAACCCTTGGTTTTCTGCTATTAAAGTCCATGTTTTTCCTCCATCAAGAGTGATAGCTTTATTCTGGAAATTTTGACTTAAAACTTCATAATTTCCTCCAGCCACAATACCAATAGTATCGTTATAAAAATCGGCAGTAAAAATCCCCGTCATTGGTTCTCCTTGTACTATTGGAGTATCAAAAACTTGCCATGAATTTCCTTTATCATGCGAAAAAAAAACTCTCGATTTTTTCCCACCAGAAACTATCCAAGTATTGTTTCCGCTAATACTGATATTAGTATTACTAGCCGCAAAAGCAGCCTCTCCTTCAACCGTTTTGGGAAGATTTTCGCAAGGTATTTTTTGCCATGTTGCACCGCCATTTCTAGTAACCAGAATAGAAAGACAATCGGTAATTGGATCTCCAATGGCTATTCCTTCGTTATCATTCCAAAATTTCATACTGTCGTAAAACACTTTTTCATGTGCTTCTGTATACACTAAATCTGTCATCAAATTGTCCTTTGAAATTCGAAAGAAATAGGCCGGATTTCCAACATTAGTAATGAAAATATGTTTTGCCGTTTGAGCAATACTTCTAAATTCTAATTTTAAACTGTCGTTTTTGATTTGTGATTGGTATAAAACTCCAGTCTTTAAATTATAATATCCAAATCGGCTTTTATCGGCAGCAAACCAAAGTTTATCACCATCGGCAATAATTGGTCTAATGCTTATTTTTTCATCCATTATTGTTGTAATTTCTACCGATTGATAAAGTTCGTCAGTGGAAGAAAATTGGGATTTACAACCTATTAAGAGTGTTAAAATTATTAAATACAAAAATACTTTTTTCATAATTTTACTAGTAAATATAGGCTAAAGTACAACTTTTAAAAATATCGCAACCTTTTTCATATTGGAATAATAAAATTCATGGCACAGTAATTGAAAAGTTAGTAGTGAATGATTTATTAACCAAAAAAGGCATTATGAAAACGCAAATAATTACCCTTACATTATTGACTTCCCTATTTACAGGTCAATTATTTTCTCAGGATAGAACCACTGTTAATGCAACAAGTTCTGAAATCAGCGATAATTTAGATTTGAGAGCTGTTGCATCGATTTTTGGTGATTCAGAAAATCTTGAGGATTTTGAAAAACGATTAAACGACCCAAAACTTCAAATTTCAAATTTGGATTTAAATAATGACAATGAAGTAGATTATTTACGAGTAATTGAAAGTGTTGAAGGCAATACGCATTTGATTATTGTGCAATCTGTATTGGAGAGAGATGTTTTTCAAGATGTTGCCACAATTGAAGTGGAAAGAGATCGTAACAATCGGGTTCAAATACAAGTTGTAGGTGATGTTTACATGTATGGAAACAATTATATTTATGAACCAGTTTATGTTCATACACCAATTATTTACAATTATTTTTGGGTTGCAAATTACCAACCTTATCGCTCAAATTGGTATTGGGGTTATTATCCAACCTACTATTACGCATGGACACCATTCCCTATTTTTAGATACAGAACTAATGTTGGACACTGTATAAACACGCACCACCACTATAATTATGTAAATTTTAGAAGAAGTCAAGTAGCCTATAATATGCACCGAGGTAGAAGAAGTAATGGATACGAAACACAACATCCAAACCGTTCTTTTAGCAATCGAAATGCAAATTATTCTAACCGATACGAACTAGATAGAACGAGAAATACACGTAGTGTAGGTACCGGCGCTACACGAAATAACAGTACAAACGAAACTAGAAATACTACCCGTGGAACTTCAAGAACTGCAACAGCAAGAACCAATTCCAACGCTGCTGTTACACCTAGAACTAATAATAGAAATACCACAGCACAAAGAGACGCTTCTACAAGAAACGTTTCGCGAAACAGTGGCGGTAACAATAGAGAAGTGACCGCAAAAAGAGAAATGTCACAATCAAGAATTTCATCCAGAAATGGAGAGAATTCCAGAACTAATACACAAAGAGAGACTGCACAACCTAGAAATAATTCAAATAGAAGTAGCTCGCAAAGAGAAACTTCACAACCTAGAATTGCATCTCGAAATGAAGGAAGTTCAAGAAGTATTTCGCAAAGAGAAACTGCTCAAACAAGAAACAATTCAAATAGAAGCGAAGGAAATTCTAGAAGAGAATAACAATTGAAAATATAAAAAACGAACACTGCTTTATGCAGTGTTTTTTTTTTGTTAATTTTATCTAAAAAAAAAATCCCGTTTCAAACTAATTAATTATTCAATATACTACATTTGCATTCATTTTTAATAAATAAATTATGAGTTCGAGTAACCATCAAAATCTTCATAGCAGACTTTCTGCTGCAGGTTTATTGATAACATTAGGTATCATATACGGAGATATTGGAACTTCTCCGCTATATGTAATGAAATCCATCATTGGAAGTAACATAATAGATTCCGAGTTAATATTAGGAGGTCTTTCATGTATTTTGTGGACTTTGACTTTACAAACAACCTTAAAATATGTAATCATTACTTTAAATGCAGATAATCATGGAGAAGGTGGAATTTTCTCGCTTTACTCGCTTGTAAAACGAACCAAAATACAATGGCTAATCGTTCCTGCTATTATTGGCGGTAGTTTATTGTTGGCCGAAGGAATAATTACACCTCCAATCTCCGTTTCATCAGCTGTAGAAGGACTTTTAATATTCAAACCAGATATTCCAACTATTCCAATTGTAATTGCCATATTGTTTTTCTTGTTTACTATTCAACAATTTGGAGCCAAAATAGTCACTAAATTTTTCTCACCAGTTATGCTTGTTTGGTTTTCCATGCTCGGCGTTCTAGGTGTTCTACAAATCACTAAAAACATTGAGGTATTAAAGGCCATTAATCCCTATTATGCATACAAACTTTTAACTTCCGATGTTTCGGGTCATGGTTTTTTCATTCTTGGTGCTGTTTTTTTATGTACAACTGGAGCAGAATCATTGTATTCCGACATGGGACATTGTGGAAGAAGAAACATCAGAGTTAGTTGGATTTTTGTAAAAACAACATTGGTATTAAACTACTTTGGACAAGGTGCCTATTTATTGCAACATAGCGGAAGCACATTATCGCAATTAAATGATCACAATCCAAATCCGTTTTATCTAATTATGGCCGATTGGTTCCAACCGATAGGGATTGTCGTGGCTACCTTGGCAGCCATTATTGCTTCACAAGCATTAATAAGTGGTTCCTTCACTTTGATTAATGAAGCCATGCGATTGAATTTTTGGCCAAAAGTTAAAATTAATTATCCTACTGATGTTAAAGGACAGCTGTACATTCCATCAATCAATTGGTTATTATTTTTAGGATGTGTTGGGATTATCCTTTATTTCAAAGAGTCTAAGTATATGGAACATGCTTATGG
>JBILYQ010000199.1:0-4568 GCA_044377655.1 Flavobacterium sp. | reverse complement strand
ATTACAGCCTTGAAAACTGTTCTAAAAAAATGGGAAGTAAATAATTATGGACCATTGCCTGTTACTTACGTTCCGCCTTCAAATATTATTGATAGAGAAGGAGTAAGGCAACTTAAAAAAGGAATGCCTTCAATAAAATTCATGTGTAGCTTGTATTTTGGTGAGGTAAAAGAGGGTGAAAATCGTGAATTTGATTTTGATCCCTATGAGCCCAACTTATTTGATTATCCAAGAATTTCAAGTGGCTTTTGTGTTAATGAAGATGATAAATACAAAATAGAATCTTTATTTTTATACACTGGTATATGGAATCATTTTGTTCATCCAGATGATGTATTTCAAATTGCTGATAAAAATAATATTAGCCAAGGAAATTATGGCTTAAGAAATCCAGATAATTTGGGATGGCGTAAAACTAAAAATAGTACACGATCAATGTTTTCTGAATTCAATGAATTGATAAAAAGTACTAAACAAAGTTTTCCACAAATACGCTTTTTAAACACTACTGAAGGCGGCGCAATTGTAAATGATTGGAGAGCTTCCCAATTTAACCACAAAAGCAATGATGGTTTTTATGCTGTGGAAAAACTAAATCTTGAAGAATCAATTACTGATAAACAATATTGGTTTTTATATGGAAGTACTGAAAATGCTTATCAAATAGAAGGACAATTAAAAGCTGAGAATGCAAAATTTAAAAGAACATCTTTTTTAGAGGGGTATTTGTATTCTGTTTACACAGAAAAGCCAAAACTGACTTTACGTGATTTAAATTTTAAAAATGCCGATGCAATGAGTCAAACAGTAGCTGTTGTTGCTACTGTTAAAGAAGAATTTCAATCATATAATAAAATTATTTACAATCTTTCTCATGAAAAAATAGAGGAAGACACATCAGAGGAAGATCATAAACGAGAAATAGTAATGCTCAAAGAAAAACTTTTTTCTCAAACCAAAATAGATACAACCGTTTGGAATAAATATGCAACCTATCTATCTTGGGAAGATAGAGGAGAAGAGGTTTGGAAATTATTAGAGGAATATTGTATACAATATCCTAGTAGAGAAAATGTTATGTATTCCAAAGAGTTGGATAAAATTGTCAATTATCCGAATGAATTGGTAAAAGAAAAATGGATTAATGCACAGATTTTGGTTACTCCAAATGACAAAGATTTGCTAAATAGTTATGTTGCCTATTTTAATACACCAGAAAACCAAGATAAAATTAGAAATGCTTTGGTAAGCCTATTGAAAATTGATACAACAAGAGAAAGTTATTTGAAATACATTGAATATCTATTAGAATATGATTCTAAAAATGCACTGTTGGAATTAGAAAAAGTAGCACCGTCAGATGAGTTTGGCACACTTTCAAATGCAATCACATGGTTATATGCCGATAATTCTAATTTTCAAAAAGCTTATGATTGGTCAGAATTATCAAATGAGTTTGATTTATACACTAAAATGGAATGGCTAGTGGAATTAAAATCATATCCAATGGTCATTTCTGAATACAATAAGCATATTGCTGCAAATCCAAATGATAATAAAGCAAAAGCAATGATGAGCACTGTTTATCATGAAATGGGTAAATTCAAAGAGTCTTGGATTGTAGCAAATTCGATGGCTCAAGTTGATGAAAAAGACCCGATACGAGATATACTCAATAAAGATGTTGTTTTTGAAGAAAGAAACATTCAGCAAGATTTGATGGACAACTATTCAGAATTTTTTTATCCGGAAGTTTTAAAATCACTACAAAAATCAGATAGAAAAGAGTTTGGCAATTTTTTAAATTTAACGAGTTCAATGGATAGCAATAGAGATGATCCATCTGCATTTAAAAATGTACTATCCTATAATTTTTATGACAAAAAATTAAATTTACATTCCATAGCTTTAACTTTCAGTAAGATGTTTGAAACTGAAATACTATTGAGACAGTTTGATCCAGATAATGTTACACATACATTATATGGTTTGCAATATCAATTTAATAATCCTAAAGGTGAGGAGAAACTTCAATATTGGTCGAGTGTAAGAGTTGAGTATAGCGATTTTAAAGATTATTATTTTCAATTTGGTGCAGGTGCAAATATGTCTAAAGATAAGAATTATAAATCTTTAGAATTAAGAATTGCTCCAGCAGAAACTGGTGCTTCTCACAGCAAAAATATTTATCGTTTTCAACTTAATTTATATCAAGAATATTATTTCTTTAAATTCATTAATGCAAGCTTAGCGTTTGAGGGTAATTTTTATAATAAAAGTGCTCAAAAAGAAACATTTTACACCACTCAGGAAAGTTATGAAGGCTCTTCAACTGGAAAAATTATGTATAATGATGGCGAAGAGAAGAAATATAAATTCATCCCTTTTATTGAGGCATCCTATTCTGAAGCATCATTAGGAAAATCAATCATTCCCTTGTCAGAGGGGTATCCTTATTGGTTAATTGACAGCAGGTTTTTTGCAGGTGGAGGTTTAGGTTTCAATCTAGGTAAAAGCACGGACGATTTTAATTTACAAATTGAAGGAGCTTGGTTTGAAGATGATTATACCGATAATTTTAAAAGAATTACAGGCAAGATTAATTATCAAATTTTTGATTATACTGTTGTAACAACATCTTATGAAGTGTATGCGCAATCAAAATATTATTCTAATGTCATCCAGTTTGGGGTAAAACATAATTTAAAAAAAAGAAAAAAAAATAGGAACTGAAAAATAAAATAATTTCAGTTCCTATATCACAATATAACTGCTTTGTATTTAGTGTTTAACAATTATACGTTTTGTATCTCTTGTTTGACCATTATCAAATTGAAGAAGATACACACCATCGCTTAATACATCTGTATTTATTGTCATTTTGTTGTCATTAATAGCGGAAACCAAATTAAATTTTTGTCCAAGTATATTGTAGATGGAAATAGTGTAATCAGCAATATTATTCATTTCAACAATTATCTCATTATTAGCTGGAACAGGGTAAATTATTGGATTAACTCTTTCATTATCAGAAACTCCAAGTGCTTGACCAACATTCATAATAAAATTTAAATTGTTATAACCAGTTGTTGCATCCCAAGTATTTAAATTTGCAAATCGGATTGAATATTCTGGACGAGTGCTAAGATTTGTTGCTGCATCCGGAAGATTCAAATGCAAACTATAACTTCCAGGAACAATATTAGCTGGTAAAGTTAGGTTTTCAGTGATTACAAGTTCATTTGGACCTAACCACAATCTTGGATCTGCATTCATTTGAATTTGATATACTTGATTTGTGGAAACATTTTTCATAACAATATATGCTTTTCTCTCATTATAAGGAGATGCAAAACCAGTATTTGTAATATTCAGTGAGATTGGTAAAGTTGATCCAATAGCAACAGATTGGGGCAATTGAGCAGATTTTAATTCAAAACGATATCCTAATTTATTTTGTATAACAGAATAACAATCACCTGATTCAAAACCATCAATTACTGCTGGATAATAATCCAAATTTAAATAAGACCAGTGGAATTTTGCCATTTCCAATAAAGCTGTTGGACAGTCAGATCGTGGAGAATTCATATCGCATGATTCTCCACCCATTGGTAAGAATTTAGTTTCTTGTTCCAAATAAGGATATTCAGTGGAAACATTTGTATAAGTTCCTACATCTGAACTACTTGATAAAAAACAGTCATTGTGATGACCAAGTCTTGATAGATCTGTTTCAGTAAATGCTTGATTTGCAGTAAGTGCTGTTGTAGTTAAAAATGTTTTCTGTTTTAATTTTGGAGTTCTAATTTGTACCATTCTTGAGGTTGGTAAGGCATCTAGCAATGCATCGACAATTTGTTTTCTATTTGCATAGTCGGCTGTTGTTGGTGACATTCCAAAATGATCTGTATAATACCATTCGCCCCAAGTACCTATGAAACCTGCCTGCATAACAGAAATGATATCAGCATTGTTTTCCAAATAAGGTTTAATTTGTGCAATGTGAGCCAACATTTGAGTTTTTGATGCATCACGTTGACCCAAGGTAGTTTCATTTGAATATGCAAAACGAATAATACATTTTAAACCAGCATTTCTAATTTTATTAAAATCAGCTTGCATATTGGCCAAATAACTTTGAGAAATTGGTGAATTTATAAAATCGTTCAAATAAAACAATCTTAAAATTTGTGTTACTTTTTCATTCAATCTATAGTTAGTTAAACTTGATTGCGTCAATGACGAATATCCAGAAGGATTAGTTTCTTTATGATGATAAAATCCTCTTTCAGGGTTAGCAATAACATCATTTGAAGTTGTGTAAGTAACATTTGTCGTTTGTGAACTTCCTTGAAAATAAAGAAGTACAACTAATAAAATAAAAAAATTTTTCATAACAAGTAGGTTTAAATAAAACTAACAAATTGGTTAGTTGGTTAATACTTAAGAATATGTTTTGTATTTGATAGATTTGGGTTCCAAAAAACACATTACAAATTTATATAGATTAAGTGCAGTTTTAATCGACGAAAATGTTAAATTTACTCAAAAAATCGATAAAAAGC
>JBILYQ010000198.1:0-4569 GCA_044377655.1 Flavobacterium sp. | reverse complement strand
TCATGTTCAATTTCAAGGAATTGGAGACGGAAGATATTTTACTTTTTCAAATGCAAAATGATATCGAAAAACTTAATCCTTCCTTATTGTTTTTATTCACACATCAAAACAAAAATTGGCTCGAACGCTTGTTTAATCCTAGTAAAACAGCAGGCATGAGTTTTAATACCAAAATCCCCTTACTGGTTTTTAGAAAAAAAGTGAAAAATAACAACCCTTAAATGCCTTTTATAATAATTTGAATAGCAAAAATATATTATATGAAATGGCATCAATTAAAAACTGATAAATTATTTGAATTTCTCGAGACTAACCTTCAAGGATTAAGTCAAGTAATTGCAGAAGAACGATTATTAAAATCAGGACCAAACATCTTGGAAGAAGGCAAAATGAAAAGCGGTATCAACCTCTTTTTTTCACAATTTAAAGATGTTATGATAGTTATCTTGCTTATTGCTGCAATAATATCAGGAATTATTGGTGACATTACAGATACTATTGTTATTTTAATTATTGTAGTTCTCAATGCAACAATGGGATTTTTTCAAGAATATAGAGCAGAAAAAGCACTACAAGCTTTGAAGAAAAAAGCCATTTCTCAAGCAAAAGTAATTCGTGACGGCACCATTTCCTATTTGTCAGCCTCTGAGTTGGTGTCAGGAGATATTGTTTTTCTTGAAGCAGGCAACTCCATTCCTGCAGATTTAAGAATCATAGAGTCCAAAAATCTAAAAATTGATGAAGCCACTTTGACAGGCGAATCGCAATCTGTAGAAAAAATCAGTGATGTATTAAATAGTGAAGATTTATTGATAGCAGACCAAAAAAACATGGCGTTTAAAGGCACTTTTGCTTCATACGGTCGCGGAATTGGTGTTGTAATTGCAACTGGAATGCAAACCGAATTGGGTCGAATTGCCAAAATGCTTCAAGAAAGCGAAACCCAAACACCACTTCAGTTAAGGATGGATACATTTGGCAAAAGACTTTCCGTTTTGGTATTTTTTCTATGCATTGTATTTTTTATTGTCGGGTGGCTTCGAGATGAAAACATTACAAAAATGGTGCTTACCAGCATTTCACTAGCCGTTGCCGCAATTCCAGAGGCTTTACCTGCAGTCATTACCATATCTTTAGCATTAGCTGCAAAACGAATGATTAAATTCAACACGTTAATAAGAAAGCTGCCAGCGGTGGAAACTTTAGGTTCTGTGACCTACATCTGTACAGACAAAACAGGCACACTTACCAAAAACAAAATGCAAGTAGAACAAGTTTATGTAAACGGTCAATTACATGATACAAAATCCTTAACCTCTCTTAAAAAAGAAGGTGATGTGTTGCTTTTACTTTATGCTTTTGCATTAAATAATGATGCTTTTGAGACTTCCAATAAAAAATTTATGGGCGACAGTACAGAAATTGCCTTAATGGAAGTTGCGCAAGAACAAAAAATAGATCAAACAATTTTGCCTAGATTGGCTGAATTTGCATTTGATTCTGAGAGAAAAATGATGACCACATTTCATCAATATGAAGATAAAATCATTTCTTTTACTAAAGGTGCTCCCGATTTATTGATAGATAAATGTACAACTATTGACAGCGCTAAATTAAATTACTTGATTAATGATATGGCCAATGGCGGTCAACGGATATTGGGTTTTGCTTATAGATATTGGGATAAAATGCCCAACAACCCTATTTCAGAAATTCATGAAACCGATATGAATTTTTTGGGTTTGGCTAGTATAATTGATCCTCCAAAAGAAGAAGCATTTGAAGCGGTAGCTCAATGTAAGCAGGCTGGTATTGTTCCAGTGATGATAACAGGAGATCATTATAGTACTGCTAAAGCAATTGCGCTACGCTTGGGAATAATCAATAATGAAACCGATATTGCAATTAGCGGTCAAGAACTAGCGGCAATGGAGGAGGATCTTTTTTTGGCAAAAGTGGAGAAAATAAAAGTATACGCACGAGTGTCGCCGGAACAGAAACTTCAAATTGTGAAAATGCTACAACGAAAAGGACATTATGTAGCAATGACTGGAGATGGTGTAAATGATGCACCGTCATTGAAAAGAGCCAACATTGGCATTGCAATGGGCATAATGGGAACTGATGTTTCTAAAGAAGCTGCTCACATGGTTTTGCTAGACGATAATTTTTCTACCATTGTAAAAGCCATCCAAGAAGGTCGAAGAGTTTATGATAATATTCTGAAATTCATTAAATACATGATGACTACCAATTCAGGAGAACTTTGGACCTTACTGCTTGGTCCAATTATAGGATTGCCAGTGGCACTTTTACCCATACACATTTTATGGATTAATTTAGTTTCTGATGGACTGCCAGCCATTTCGTTATCGTATGAAAAAGCAGAAAAAAACATCATGAATAGACCGCCACGACCGCCACAACAAGGTGTTTTTGATAATGGAAGAGGCATTCACATGATTTGGGTTGGAATATTGATGGCAGGAATCGCTTTATCATTACAAGGTTGGGCTATACAAAACGGCCTGCATTGGCAGACAATTGTTTTCAATGTTTTATGTTTTAGTCAGTTGGGCCATTTAATGGCTATTCGTTGTGAAAAACAATCTTTATTCAAGGTTGGACTGTTCTCAAACATACGACTTCTTGGCGCAGTTACTATTACTGTATTGCTACAATTGTCAATAACTTATACCCCATTTTTACAAAGAATTTTTATGACAGAAGCTTTAACAAAAAAAGAGTTTGCAATTGTTTGTCTCGCTTCAACTTTGATATTTATTGCAGTAGAAATTGAAAAATTAATTTTCAGAATAAAAAAATGAGCTCTAGTTTTTAACCTCCAATAGAAGAAAATAAAATCGGGATAGGAATTATATAACTTATTTTCAAAGTTATATAATATATTTTATGCCTAAATTAACAAACTTTGATGTACAAATGGACACTTTTTAATGTTCTATTGTACTCATAATTAGCCAATTTAAATCATTAGTTATGAAAAGAATAATTGTCACCACTGATTTTTCAGCTAACTCTAAAAAAGCGATTCGATTTGCACTTCAATTGGCCTTACAAACTCATTGCGAATTGGTATTTTACAATGTGTTAAAAATAGTAAAAACACCCGATGTTTGGGATACAATTTATTATGGATTAAATGAAAATGAAGCAATTGAACACAATCAAAGTTCACTAAAAAAGTTTATTGATTCAATCACAAATGACTATTCTTTGCCGAAAATAAATTACAAATGTGTTACAGAACCTGGAAATGACGTTGTAAAACACATCATTAAATATGCTGAACAGAGCAATGCCAACTTTATTTGCATTGGCACAAGAGGTGCAGGAACAATAGAGAAACTATTTGGAACCATAGTCTCCGAACTGATCATAAAGTCAACAATTCCTATAATTGCGGTTCCGAAAAATTATAGAATGAAACCTCTCCAAACAATTTGTTATGCCTCAGATATGGAAAACATCGATGAAGAAATAAAAGCAGTTACTGCATTCTCCGTGCCACTGAACGCAAAAGTGAGTGTGTTACATTATGAATATGAAACACATTTAAAAATGAACAAAGAAAAACTGAGCCACTTGGCTTTAAAGCATGAGAATGAACATATTATGTTTCATTTTAAAAAATTAAATGCCTTATATCCTTTGATTAAACATTTAAAAAGAGATATTATTAAGTTCAAACCATCATTATTGATTGTATTCACAAAGCAAAACCGCAAGTGGTTTGACCGATTATTAGGAGCCAGGAATTCTGCAAATATGGCATTTGATACAAAAGTACCCATCATGATTTGTAGAAAAAATAATGAGTAACGATTAAGATTGACCTGCCATCTGAAGAATTATTTCATAACCTTAATTTAGAAGGCAAAATAAAATAGATTAAAACAAAATTTTAGTTAAATCAAAAATTATGAAAAACGAAGAAGAAGTGAATACTGCTATTTTAAAATTGGAGATGCTGATTATGGATAAATATCCTGAGTTGTCAAAATATCTTTTGGAAATGTCCGAAACAATTCCTGATGAATTACATCCAAAAATGAGTATGAAAAAATTACAGAACTACTATATAACTTTGGAAGGATTGCTAAAAAAATATGCTTTAAACCACACAGATGTAAAAAAATAATTTAAAAACTAACAACCATGAAAAGAAATAAAAAACTTGGCATTTGGATGGATAATTCAATTGCTCACATTATGGAATTCTCAGAAGAACCATTTGAAGTTAAAACTATAGAATCAAAATTTAAGCATCAAGAGAAAGAAAAAAAACTTGCAAAAGGCGAAAGTTTTATGTTCAATAAAGAACAACAACTTCAATCTGATTATTATAAAAAAATTGGGAACGTAATTGCAAATTATAATGATGTATTGTTATTTGGACCTACGAATGCTAAGAAAGAATTATACAATTTGTTAAAAGAAAACAGTCATTTCAGTGGTATAAAAATAAATATCAAGGAAACTGACAAAATGAATCCAAAACAAAAACAAGCCTTTGTAAATGAACATTTTTATGAAGTTTGACACCAC
>JBILYQ010000197.1:0-4575 GCA_044377655.1 Flavobacterium sp. | reverse complement strand
CCTATACTAACAAGACAGTAGATTTTCATACTGGTAAAGTTTCCGAAGTTTCTATTGAGCCATGTAGTGGTGATGATATTGAAAATACAATTGCGGTTATGGGCGGTGAAGATTGGCAGATGTGGATGGATGCTTTGAAAGACGAAAATCTATTAGCAAATGGCGCAACAACCGTAGCTTACTCTTATATTGGTCCATCTTTGACGGAAGCAGTTTATAGAAAAGGAACAATTGGTCGTGCAAAAGACCATTTAGAAGCCACCGCTTTTAGTATATCTGATAGTCTAAAAAGCATTCACGGTAAAGCATTCGTTTCTGTAAACAAAGCATTAGTTACACAAGCTAGTTCGGCCATCCCTGTAATTCCATTATATATTTCATTGTTATATAAAATAATGAAAGCAGAAGGAACTCATGAAGGTTGTATTGAACAAATACAGCGATTATACGCCCAAAGATTATACACTGGAAATGTAATTCCAACTGATGAAAAAGGAAGAATTAGAATTGATGATTTAGAAATGGACTCCAAAGTGCAAGCACAAATTGCAGATTTATGGAATAAAGTCACTACAGAAAATTTATCTGAAATAGGCGATTTGGAAGGATATAGAAATGATTTTCATAACTTGTTTGGTTTTGGTTTTAATAATGTGGATTATAAAATAGAAACCGATGAGAAAGTTACTATTTCTAGTATAGATTAGTTTATATTTTTTTATTGTAAATAAAAAAACTCACAGTATTATTGTGAGTTTTTTTATTTTTTATATCTTTATAGCTTACAAACTAAATTTAAACAATATGAAAAAAATTACTTTATTAATTTTAATTTCTTTTTTTGGATTTTCTGCCTATGCGCAGTTTCCAGCGCCCTATTGCGGGCCATTGACTTTTACTACCAATGTAGAGCCAATTACTTTGGTAAACTTTGCTGGTATTAACAATGTCACTAGCGCAACGGTTGGTCCAAATAATGGAACAACAATATTCGCTCACGAAAATTTCACGTCAATTACTGGAAATGTTGTCGCTGGAAGTACGTACCCTATAACTTTAAAAGGGAATACAGACGGTAATTTTAATACTAATTTGTCTGTTTTTGTAGATTGGAATGGAGATAATGATTTTGCCGATGCAGGCGAAACTTATAATGTTGGTAGTATTTTAAACTCAACAGGTGTTGATGCTGTTCAATTAGTAGGTACTATTGTAGTTCCTTCAACTGCAACCGCTGGAAACAAAAGAATGCGAGTTGTTAAGAAATACGATAATTTAACTACTATTTTTCCAACTGCTTGTCAGGCAGGCGCTGGTTATGGGCAAGCCGAAGATTATTCACTTACAGTTACTGTTCCAACTTGTCTTGCACCATCTGCTGGACTTGCAACAGTAACTTCGTCTACAACTGCAAATTTAAGTTGGACTTCGGGTGGAGCAGCAAATGCTGAAATTGTTATTCAAACAGCGGGAACTGGAATTCCTAATACGGCTAATAATACGGGTGTGAATGTAACGGGATCTACTTATGCTGCTTCAGCATTGACAGCTGCAACTGCCTATGAATTTTATGTAAGAGATGAATGTGCTGATGGTTCAATTTTCAGTACATGGTCTGGTCCATTCAGTTTTAATACAACACAACTTCCAGGATGTGTTTCAAATCCAACTCCTATAGATGGTGCTATTAATGTTCCCGTAGGAACAATAACTTTAACTTGGAATGTCCCAACAACAGGTGATGCCCCAACTTCTTATGATTTATATTCTGGAAATACAGCAACAACAGTTACAAACCTAGTTGGGAATTACACAACGAATACTACGGGTACGGCTCTTGTTATTAATGCTTATAATGTTGTAATATATTGGAAAGTTGTTGCAAAAAATATTGCAGGAGAAGCAACGAATTGTTTTGTTTGGGGTTTTATAACACAATCATCACCAGGTTTCTGTTTAACAGCTCCAAACGGTCAATGGCCAACTGCTGCAAACACACCAACAACATGCGATGGACTTACAGACAATGTAATCACTGCAAATGGTTATGCGGGTGAATATTCAGTAGTGAATGTTACTTTAGGTCAAACGTATGTTTTCAAAAGTGGCACTACTGATTTTATTACAATTAGTGCGGACGCTGGAGTAACAGCTGCAACTTTTGGCGCAACACCATTAACTTGGGTTTCGACAATTGCAGGTCCAATTAGATTTTATTCTCACGTTAATGATCAATGTGGTGCTGAATCAGTTAACAGAATTAGATCTGTTGTTTGTGGTGTTGCGGCAACGGATTCTCCTGATTATGTAAATCTTCAATTTCCTGCTACAGCTACTATTGCTCAAGGAGGAACTGCTACAGTATATGGACAAATATACGAAGCAAATTTAACGGATGTTACATCTGGTCAAGCTCCGGGTGTTCTTGCTTGGGTTGGAATTAGTCCTCTAGGAGTAAATTCAAATCCAAATACATGGACTACATGGGTTCCAGCAACTTTTAATGTAGAGTCTAATAATAATGACGAATACCAAGCAAATATTGGAGCCACTTTAGCACCTGGAACTTATTATTATGCAACAAGATTTAACTTAAATAATGGTGCTTATGTTTATGGCGGTATCAATGCTACCAATGATGGAAATTTTTGGGATGCTGCAACATTTGGTAGTGGTGTTTTAACTGTAACACCTCCACCAGCTCCTGCAAATGATGAATGTCAAAATGTAATATCTTTAACTCCAGGCGGAACTTATGCTCAGTATTTAACTAATGCAACTAATTTAGGAGCAACAACTTCTTCTCAAGCTGTACCTACAGTATGTTTTGGTTATAGCGGTGGAGATGTTTGGTATAGTGTTGTGGTTCCTCAAAGTGGAAGTATAACTCTTGAAACAGGAGACTCAACAACTGGTCAAACAGGGGTTGATACAGTTGTTACTGTTTATTCTGGTGATTGTACTACTTTAACACAAATTGGTTGTGATGATGATGGTGCGGCAACAGGTGGATACTCATTACTCACTTTAACAGGACAAACAGCTGGGTCAACTATATTGATAAGAGTCTATGAATACAATAATGATAATGCAGGAGGATTTGCTATTTCAGCTTGGGACGGCTCTTTGTCAACTACTGCTTTTGATAATTCTAATTTCACTTATTATCCTAATCCAGTTAAAAACATCTTGAATTTATCCTATACAAAAGACATTTCCAATGTTGCTGTATTTAATTTATTAGGACAAGAAGTTATTGCAAAATCTTTAAATGCAAATCAAGGTCAAATTGATATGTCAAACTTGGCAAATGGTGCTTATTTTGTAAAAATAACTGCTGACAATCAAGTTAAAACTATCAAAGTTATTAAAGAATAATTTTTTATTTTATTCTAATTTAAAAGCCACGCTATCAGCGTGGCTTTTTATTTTTTACTTAGTGAGATTATTTTTGTATATTTCAAAATATTTTAAATTAAAGGAGAATATGAGAAAAATTACTTTATTGTTTGCATTTACTTTATTTTTTATTTCAAAAACACACGCTCAAGATGTTTCAAGTTATCAGTTTTTAGAAACTGTAGAAACTTATGTTCCCGTTGTTGGTAATAATTCTACGGCAATTGGAGATGATGGAACTGAAAACGGAATACCATTGGGATTTACTTTTATCTATGGAGGAATCCCGTATACAACTTTTTCGATATGCACAAACGGTTTTATAAAGTTAGGAACTGGTATTACTGGAGTTTCCTATACAAATGATTTAAATGTTACCTATGCTAATAGACCTTTAATTGCCGCATTGTGGGACGATAATAATAGGACAACTGGTTCCATACAATATCTTGTCAATGGTGTTTCTCCAAATAGAACTTTGGAAATTGGATGGAATTCAATTAATATTGGTGGAGGAGGAGCTACTAGCACAACCGCTTTTGGGTCTTTTAAAATGAGATTATTTGAATCTACCGGTCAAATTGATTTTGTTTATGCTCCAATGATTACTACTTTAGCTATGACGGCCTCAATTGGATTATTAGATAATACTAATTATTTAAGCGTAACTCCGAATAATCCAAGTACAGTTTCTTCAACCGCTGCCAATAATGGTATTAATTCTACAGCAAATTTGACTGGAAAAAAGTATTCATTTATACCACAGCCTCAATGTAGTGGAACTCCATCTCCTGGAAATACAGTTGCCTCAGTAAATTCAATATGTACAAATACTATTTTTACTTTGAGTTTGCAAAATCAATTAGTTGGTTTTGGAATAGCATACCAATGGCAGTCTTCTGCGGATGGTATTTCATATTCCAATATTGATGGTGCATTAAGCTTTAATTCAATAGAAGTATCTCAAATAAGTGCAACTTACTATCAATGTATTGTTTCTTGTGGAGGAAATTTTATGACTAGTACACCAATTCAAGTTGGATTGAATTCTGTGAATACCTGCTTTTGTACTCCAACATATACCACAGGAATGACAGCTGGTGATTTAATTTCAAATGTTGTCATTGATAACACTACTTTATCAAATAATACAGGAACAGAACCTGTCAATCCAGA
>JBILYQ010000019.1:0-13438 GCA_044377655.1 Flavobacterium sp. | reverse complement strand
TGTATCTTCTTTTTTAGCCTTTGGAGCTTTTTTCACTTTTGGAGTTTCCACTTCTACAGTTTCTACTTCAACTACTGCTTTTTTTGGAGCTGCTTTTTTAGCACCAGAGGCAGTTATACCTTCAATTACAATTTGGGTAAGATACTGTCTGTGACCGTTTCTCTTTTTGTAACCTTTTCTTCTTTTCTTTTTGAAAATGATTACTTTGTCTCCTTTTAAGTGTTGTATCACTTTGGCTTCTACTGAAGCACCTTCTATAGCTGGGGCGCCTAAAGTAATATTTCCATTATCGTCTAATAAAAGAACTTTGTCAAAAGAAACTTTTGAACCTTCTTCATTAGTCAAACGATGAACATAAACCTTTAAGTCTTTGCTTACTTTAAATTGTTGCCCTGCTATCTCTACGATTGCGTACATAACAATGATGTTTAATTAATTTTTAAGGTTGCAAATATACAACTAATTACCACACATACAACTTTAACCCAAAAAAAAATTCTGCCTTAAAACTATTATGCTTTTTTAACAGCAAAAATGAAATTACAGCTATTATAATGTCAATAAAAAAAAGTATTTTTGATGTAACAAATAACTCACTTTGGTTACAAATATTATAATCAACGAAAAAATTGAAATTTTTTATGAAAAAATCATTAATTGCTTTAAGTTCAATGCTTATGATGGGAGGAATTGCTTCAGCTCAAAAGGTGGCTTTTGAGGAATACAATCTAGACAATGGATTGCATGTAATTTTACACAACGACCCATCGGCTCCAGTGGTCATTACATCAGTTATGTACCACGTAGGTTCAAAAGATGAAAATCCAGAAAGAACAGGTTTTGCACACTTTTTTGAACATTTATTATTCGAAGGAACAGAAAACATCAAACGTGGCGAATGGTTTAAAATTGTTACTGCCAATGGCGGAACAAACAACGCAAACACGTCTGACGACAGAACCTATTATTATGAAGTTTTCCCTTCAAACAGTTTGGAATTGGGATTATGGATGGAATCAGAAAGATTGATGCATCCTGTGATCAACCAAATTGGTGTTAACACCCAAAACGAAGTGGTAAAAGAAGAAAAAAGACTTCGTGTTGACAACTCTCCTTATGGAAACCTAATTGCAGAGGTAAAGAAAAACATGTTTGTAAATCATCCATACCGCTGGGCTACTATTGGTTCCATGGAACATTTAGACGCATCAAAATTAGAAGAATTCCAAGCGTTTAACAAAAAATTCTACACGCCAAACAATGCTGTTTTAGTTGTTGCTGGACAAATTGACATTGCAAAAACAAAAGAATTTGTTCAAAAATATTTTGGAGCAATTCCAAGAGGTGTTGACGTTAAAAAAGAAACATTTGTTGAAGCGCCAATTACTGAAACCATCAAAGCAACTTATGAAGACCCAAACATTCAAAAACCAATGGTTGTGGCTTCCTACAGAACACCTTCAATGAAAACACGTGACGCAAGAGTTTTGGACATGATATCCACTATTCTGAGCGACGGGAAAAGTTCAAGATTGTACAAGAAAATTGTTGACGATAAAAAAATGGCACTTCAAATTGGGGCATTTAGTTACAGTCAAGAAGATTATGGAATGTACATTCTTTATGGAATGCCACAAGGCGAAAACACAGCCACGGATTTAGTTAGAGAAATTGACGAAGAAATTGTAAAACTTCAAACGGAATTGATTTCTGAAAAAGATTTGCAGAAATTAAAGAATATTTATGACAATAATTACGTTAATGGGAATTCTAGCATTGAAGGTGTTGCCGAAAATTTGGCTTCATTCTACATTTTGTATGGCGACATCAACTTAATCAATACCGAAATTGAAATGTATCGCTCCATCACTCGTGAGGAAATAAGAGATATTGCCAAAAAATATTTAAATCCAAACCAACGATTGATTTTGGATTATGTACCAGCCAAAGACAAAGCTCAAAACTAAGACGTAACATATATCATGAAAAAAACAATAATAGTAGTATCAAGCTTGTTTTTAACTTTAATTATGCAAGCACAAGACAGAACACAGCCAAAACCTGGTCCAGCACCAAGTATCAACATCAACAAACCTGAAACGTTTACTTTGCCAAATGGCTTGAAAGTTTTGATTGTTGAAAACCACAAACTCCCAAGAGTTTCTTTTAGTTTAACCCTTGACAATGCTCCTTATGCAGAAGGTAATAAAAAAGGAGTTGACGATTTGACAAGCAGCATGATTGGCAATGGTTCAATGAAAACTCCAAAAGATGCTTTCAACGAAGAAGTTGATTTTCTTGGAGCAAACATAAGCTTCTTTTCATCTGGTGCTTCCGCTAGTGGATTGTCGAAATATGCCTCAAGAATATTAGAACTGATGGCTGAAGGCGCTTTGACACCCAATTTTACTTTGGAAGAATTTGACAAAGAAAAAGAAAAATTAATTGAAGGTTTAAAAACACAAGAAAAAAGTGTTACAGCCGTTGCTGGAAGAGTTGAGAATGTTTTAGCTTATGGCAAAAACCATCCTGCTGGAGAGTACTTGGCTGAAGAAACAATTAATAATGTTTCGTTAGCTGATGTAAAAGAAAACTACAGAAGCTACTTTGTTCCTGAAAACGCCTATTTAGTAATTGTTGGCGATGTGAAACTCAAAGACACTAAAAAAATTGTTCAAAAACTATTTGGTTCCTGGACAAAAGCAACTGCGCCAAGATTAACTTATTCTAATCCAAGCAATGTTCAATACACACAAATCAATTTTGTGGACATGCCAAACGCGGTTCAATCTGAAATTTCATTGATTAATACTGTTGCTTTAAAAATGTCAGATCCAGACTTTTTTCCAGTTATTTTGGCCAATCAAGTTTTTGGTGGCGATTTCAACAGTTATTTAAACATGAATCTAAGAGAAGCTCATGGCTGGACTTATGGTGCGCGATCTAATGTTGGGATTGACAAAAACATGCACAGTAAATTCAAAGCCAATTCTCAAGTAAGAAACTCAGTTACAGACAGTGCTGTAGTTGAATTCATGAAGGAAATTAAAAGAATTAGAACAGAAAAAGTATCCGATGATGTCTTGAATAATGTAAAAGCTGGCTACGTTGGTAGATTTGTAATGCAAGTTGAAAAACCAGCAACCATAGCTCGATATGCCTTGAATATTGAAACCGAAAGTTTACCTGCCGATTTCTATGAAAACTACATCAAGAACATCAATGCGGTTACTCCAGAAGATGTAATGAGAGTTGCCAACAAATATTTCTTGGCAGATAACTTGAGAATTTTGGTTGTGGGGAAAGGTTCAGAAGTGATTTCTGGGTTGGAAAAATTAAAAATTCCAATGTTCTATTTTGATAAATTTGGAAATCCAGCCGAAAAACCAATAATGAAAAAACCAGTTCCAGCTGGAGTTACCACAAAAACTGTTTTTGATAATTACATCAAAGCTATTGGTGGAGACAAAGCTGTTGCAAGTGTGAAAACATTACTTTCTGTAGGAACAGCAACAATTCCACAAGCACCAGCACCATTAAAATTAACGTCTAAAAGAGATGTAAAAGGAAAAACACTTATTTCTATCGAAATGGAAGGAATGGGCGAATTATCAAAACAAGTAGTTAATGAGAAAAGTGGTTACGGAGTTAATCAAGGAATAAGAAAAGAATTAACCGCTGAAGAATATGCTGAGAAAAAAGCAACAGCAACAACTTTTGAAGAATTGCTGCTTGCTAAAAAAACCGATTTAGTTTTAGACGGAATTGAACAAATTGCAGGTAACGATGCTTATGTTGTGAAAAACGGAAAATCAACTTTATACTATGATGTAACCTCTGGACTAAAAGTTTTGGAAACTAAACTAATGGAAAAAGGAGAACAAAAAATGACTGTAACAACCAATTATGGCGACTATAGAGAGGTAAAAGGCGTTAAAGTTCCGTTTCAAATAACCATCAATCAAGGATTTGAATTGGATTTTAAAATGACCGATGTAAAAATCAACGAGGGAGTTTTGGATGCTGATTTTAAATAGTCAATTACAAAAAAATAATGATTACAAAAGACTGTCAGCAATGGCAGTCTTTTTTTTTATTTTTTACTCGAAAGATAAACTCCAATTAAAACAATAAATGCTCCAACAAACTGAATTGGCGTTAGCATTTCATTATCCAATAAACCCCAAAAGAAAGCCACAACTGGAATTAAATACGTGACCGAAGTTGCAAAAACGGGAGACGAAATTTGAATTAATTTAAAGAACAGAATATTGGCAAGAGCCGTTCCTACAACTCCCAAGACAACAATATAAAGTAGCGATTGTTGCACCTTTGCAACAGAAACCACATCCAAAAACCCTGAGAAATACAACACCGTCAAGGCGGGGAAAAGCAAGACTAAAAAATTGCCCGTAGTAATGCTTAATGGATTAACATCGGATAAATATTTTTTAATCAAATGGACATTCGTGGCATAGCAAAGAGAGGCAATAACCACCAAAATCGTGTAATAGTAATTTTGATTAGGATTGTTGATGGCACCATTAAATATCAACAACAACGTGCCTATCAAACCAATAAACACTCCAAAAACTTGTGTTCTCTTAAACTCCAAACGAAAAACAACAATTCCTAAAATCAAGGTGTTTAGCGGCGTCAAGGAATTTAAAATAGAACTCACCGAACTAGCTATTTGCGTTTGAGCAATTGAAAAAAGATAGGCTGGGATAAATGTTCCAAACAGGGAAGTCAAAGCAATATATTTCCATTGATTTTGCGGAATTTTTGTCAAACTTTTAAAACCAATAATTAAAAGAAAAACTGCCGCGAAAACAATTCGAAGAGAACCAACTTGAAAAGGATTCAATCCAATCAATCCTCTTTTTATCAAGATAAAGGAACTTCCCCAAATCAAGGCTAAAACAACCAAGAAAATCCATTTTAACTGCTGTGATTTCATAGTAACATTTAAGACCGCAAATTTTGTAATTATTTTATGAATTACAGGTTTTATTTTTCGTTATTTTGTATAACTATTTAAATTTACTTAACGTTTAAAACTTAAAAAATACAACTATGAATTTCCCTAAATCGTTATTGACATTGGTTTTAGCTTCCTCACTCTTCATTAGTTGTAAAGATACTGCAAGCAAACCAACCGCAGAAGAAGCTACAAACGAGACTTCTTCTGTTGAAAAAAAAGAAATTGTAGCCGCCGTGAAACCCGAAACTGCTAATTTTAAAATTGAAGGAATGACTTGTGCGATGGGTTGTGCCAAGACAATTGAAAAAAAATTAGCCGCTATGGATGGCGTTCAAAAAGCAACCGTTGATTTTGAAACCAAAGAAGCTGTTGTTGATTTTGACGCAACAATCCAATCTAAAGAAAGCTTGGCAAAAACCATTGAAGCGGCCGCTGATGGAAAAACCTATAAAGTTGCCAAAAGTGAAGAAAAAAAGGTATAATTAATATCCTAACAAATAAAAAAAGAGACTCAATGGTGTCTCTTTTTTTATTTCCATTTTATCGTTTCCATCAGCCGTTGCATGTCATTTTTGATATAACTGGTTGCTGGCATAATAGAATCAAAATTAGGTTTTGCATAAAAATAAACCGAACCTGTTACAAAATGTTTTGTACTGTCAGTAACGTAAAACTGGGCATTTGTTGCCGCATTTCCACTTACTTCATAAAACATGCCGTATACCTTTTTGTCGTCATTTAAAAACGGTTGTTCTTTAATGTCGTCGGCTTTTATAACATGTTCAAAGGTTAATTTTTGTGCATCGCGCAACAATTTGTCAATATTGTTATTAACTGACTTGTAAGTTAAATAAATGGTGGCTTTCATTTTTGGATATTGGATTGTAAAACCACATTCTTTGTTTTCTTTTATAATGGCATCGGCATTGATATTGAATTCAAAAGGGCAATGGTTGCTGAACGAGGCGTATTCTGCTATAGGATAGTCTAGTCGCAATTGGCTGGAAGGCTTCGGCAAAACTTCCTGTTTACACGAATAAAAGGAGGCAAATGCAACGGTTACAAGGGTAAATCTAATTATTCTGTTCCACATAAAATATTGTTCTGTCGTTACTTTTATTTGTTCAATTCTTTTTTTTCTACTGATTCAATGGTGAAAAGTACATTCGAAAAATGGATTTTCTGTCCTTTTTTTCAAAAATTGCCTAAAATTTCCAAAAAAAACCCTGCCATGGTTTCCGATTCTCTTTTTTGACCGTTAAAAGTTTCTTCCGCCACTGCAATCATTCTAAAAAAAACTTTACGATTTATTTTGCCTTCAAAAAGAAAATTTTTTTCGTCAATTTGCGAAAAAAAACTATTCTCATTATCAAACACATCCAAAATATCCACTACAATTTCTTCAATAAAATCTTCCAAAGAAACTAATCCTGATGTTTCGCCATATTCATCAACCACAATGGCCAAATGACTTTTCATGTTCTGAAAATCCTTGAATAAATTATCTAACCTCATAGTTTCAGGAACAAACAATGGTGCTCGAATTAGTTTCTTCCAATTAAATTTTTTTATGAAAGTGTGGAATTAAATCCTTGACAAATAAAACGCCAATTATATCATCAATATTGTCCTCATAGATTGGAATTTTTTGAGTAAATTTCAATAAAGGCCGAAGAAATTTCCAATGCAAAAATATTAATAATTGAGTGTACGTAAAAAAAAAGCCACTTCTACTGCAAAAATTATGGCAGAAAAAAAAGCAGAAAATTAAAATACTTCCTTCTAGTAAATGCGTATTGCTGTTGTGCAATAAATTAAAACTGGGCGCAAAGTCCAAATCAAAAGGGATTAATTAAACAATATCAAAAAGGCAAGTCGTTTTCCGGTCTAACGGGAGTTGAAGTGTCAAAACTAGTGTTTTTTGTTTCTGAGGAAGACATTTGTTTGATCCCATCAACCTCTTTTTTTGTGGATAAAAAGGTAAATTCTGTTACTTGTATTTCGGTGATGTGCTTTGTGGAGCCGTCTTCAGCTTGCCATTGTCGCGATTTTATTCTGCCTTCAACAAATATTTTATCTCCTTTGGTCAAGTATTTTTCGCAAATCTCCGCGGCTTTATTTCTCACTACAAGATTGTGCCACTCAGTAGAAGTAATTTTTTCATTGGTTTGTTTATTGATGTACACCTCGTTTGTGGCCAATGGGAATCGACCAATACAATTGCCTCCTTCGAAATAATGCATTTTTACATCTTCTCCAAGATACCCAATCAACATGACTTTGTTCAATGTTCCGTTCATGATTTAAAAAATTGCTTCATTCAAATTTACTAATTTTTAAAAACTAAACCCAATTATTTTCAATAAAATTGTGAATTACAATTGGAAAGGGATATTTTTTTGCTGATTTTCGGTCTGTTCCGTTTTCAATAGTGCCTGAAACAATGACATTCCAGAATTTTATATACAAATGTTGGTGTGACAATTTATGAACTATTCTTTGAGAATCATCGATGACAATTTCTTCAATTGCGTTGCTAATGTGTTTTTGATTTTGAATTAAAGATACAATGGTTTGATCTGTTTCATTTGTTACTGTTTCTATCAAAGGAAACTCGTAAAGATTGTGCCAAATTCCTTTATCCGTGCGCTTTTTAAGGAGTGTGTGCTGGTTTTGGTCAGAAAAAATTAAGTAATTAAAATAACGTTTAGTGACTTTAGTTTTTTTGAGTTTGACAGGAAGCTGGTCAACCGTTTTCTTTTTCAGTGCCAAGCAGCCATGATTTAAAACACAATTTTCACAGTTTGGATTTTTAGGAACACATTGAAGCGCACCAAATTCCATTATAGCTTGATTGAATATATTAGCTTTCCCAATAGGAAGTAATTCATTGGCCAAAGCGGTGAATTCTTTTTTAGCGGCGGAGGAAGAAATATCGGTTTGGACGTCAAAATACCGGGCTAAAACTCTGAAAACATTTCCATCTACCACAGGAACCGTTTCGTTGTATGAAAAAGAGGCTATAGCGGCGGCTGAATAGTCGCCAATTCCTTTTAATTGGAGTAATCCTTCAAAGGTTTCTGGGAAAATGCCGTTTTTATCGAAGGCCACTTGTTGGGCTGTTTTGTGGAGATTTCTGGCTCTAGAATAATAGCCAAGCCCTTGCCAGAGTTTCAACACCTCTTCTTCATGGGCTTTTGCTAAATGAAAAACGGTTGGAAAAGAATCGACAAACTTCAAAAAATAGGGCATTCCTTGCGCCACTCTTGTTTGCTGAAGTATGATTTCGGAGAGCCAAATGTGGTAAGGATTTGTAGTGTTTCGCCAAGGCAATTCGCGTTTATTTTGTAAATACCATTGCATTACTATGTTAGAAAAAATCATGATGTAAATTTGGTTAACAAAAGTAAAAGTTTATGTGATTAAATTTTAATGAATTAGGTTGATTAATTGTTTTTTTAATTCATATATTTGCAACCTCAAAAATTTACTCATAAATATTTAAATACGCAAGAAAATGACGAAAGCAGATATCGTAGCGATTATTTCAGAAAAAAAAGGTCTTGAAAAAGGAGACGTTCAAGCAGTTGTTGAATCATTCATGGAAGAGGTAAAAAACTCATTAGAAACTGGAGATAACGTTTATCTTAGAGGTTTTGGCAGCTTTATTGTAAAAACAAGAGCTGAAAAAACAGGAAGAAACATTTCGAAAAATACAACAATTAAAATTCCAGCACACAACATTCCTGCATTTAAACCTGCAAAAGTGTTTGTTGAAGGTGTAAAAACAAGAACTGAAGTAGCAGTTTAAAACTTATTCATTAATCACATAAATTACAAAGTATGCCAAGTGGTAAAAAGAGAAAGAGACATAAGGTAGCGACTCACAAGCGTAAAAAGAGAGCGAGAGCTAACCGTCACAAAAAGAAAAAGTAGTTTCTAACTACTTTTTTCTTTTTTAAAAATGTTCATTGAAATGAAATCATGAGATTTCGCCGGGTTTAAATACCTATAATAATTGTTTAATCCATCCTTGTTAGGAGTTGATGGTTTATAGTTAGTAGTTGACGGATTTTATCCAACAATTTCTGGCTAATAACTAACAACTAGCTTGGATAAAAATTTACAAAGTGAATAAAGAACTAATCATTAGATCTAGTCCTGATGCTGTAGATTTTGCCTTATTAAAAGATGGAAAACTAATTGAATTACACAAAGAGGAAGAAAAAAGCAACTTTCAGGTTGGCGATATTTTTATTGCTAAGATTAGAAAGCCAGTTGCTGGGTTAAATGCTGCTTTTGTAAATGTTGGCTTTGAAAAAGATGCCTTTTTACATTATCATGATTTAGGTCCTAATTTAGCTTCTTATTTGAAATTCATAAAACTTGTAAGCGCAGGTAAACTAAAAGATTTCTCCCTAAAAAACTTTCAGTTTGAAAAAGAGATTGATAAAAACGGCACTGTCTCGGATATTCTGAGCGCCAATCAATCATTACTAGTTCAAGTAGTTAAAGAACCAATATCGACAAAAGGCCCAAGGATTAGCTCTGAGCTATCTTTAGCTGGAAGATTTGTGGTTTTGGTCCCGTTTTCAGATAGAGTTTCTGTTTCGCAAAAAATAGAATCTAAGGAAGAAAAAGACCGACTAAAGAAACTGGTTCAATCTATCAAACCAAAAGGATTTGGTGTTATTGTGAGAACAGTAGCCGAAGGCAAAAAAACAGCCGAATTAGAAAAAGATTTGCAGAATCTGCTTAGCAGATGGACTGCAATGTGTAAAAAATTACCAACTGCTCATCATCCGTCTAAGATTTTAGGAGAGCTTAATAGAGCTTCTTCTATATTGCGAGATGTATTTAATGATACTTTTACCGGTATTCATATAGATGATGTTGAGTTGTACAACGAAACGAAGGATTATTTAACCGAGATAGATCCTTCAAAACACGCCATGGTTAAGCTTTATCAATCAAAAGACACGCCTATTTTCGAGAAATATAACATAGAGAGACAAATCAAAACTTCGTTTGGAAAAACAGTATCAATGAGCAAAGGCGCTTATTTGATTATTGAACACACTGAGGCTTTACACGTTATTGACGTGAATAGCGGCAACCGTTCCAATAAAGCTTCTAACCAAGAAGATACTGCCATGGAAGTGAATATGATTGCTGCTGCCGAAATCGCTAGACAATTGCGTCTGCGAGATATGGGCGGCATCATTGTAGTTGATTTTATCGATTTGCAAAATCCAGAGAATAGAAAAGTGTTGTTTGACTTCTTGAGAGAAGAGATGAGTGACGACAAAGCAAAACACAAGATATTGCCTCCGAGTAAATTTGGGTTAGTTCAAATTACCAGACAAAGGGTTCGACCTGAGGTGAATATTAAAACGAGGGAAGAAGATCCAAACAATGAACATGGAGAAATTGAAGCTCCAATACTAGTTATTGACAGGATTGCCTCTGATCTTGAAAGAATTTTAAAAGTCCAAAAAAAGGTGGTGCTTAATGTGCATCCTTTTGTGGCAGCCTACCTTAAAAAAGGTTTTCCATCATTACGCTCAAAATGGTATCTTGAGCATAAAAAATGGGTGAAAATTGTACCTCGTGACGCTTACACGTATTTAGAATACCGTTTCTTTGATAAAAAAGGAAACGAAATTAAAGATTAAAAAAAACCGCCATTCGAAAGAGTGGCGGTTTTTTTATGCTTGTCCATTTTAATTTATTCCAACTCATATTCCAATCGGACGGTAATCCTTGCTGTTTTATTTTTGCTGAAGGTGTCGTTATTTCCTCCATAACTGTCTTCTTCTGTTGAGCCTTGCCCTGTTATTTGGAAAACGCCCATACTTGCTTTTTTAAGTTTTCCGATGCTTCCTTCGCCCGTTTTTACGATTTTAGTGGCGCGTTCATTGGCGTCTTTGGTGGCATTTTCTATCAAACTTTGCTTTAAACTTGGCAATCCTGAAAAGGTGTATTGGATAGTATTGGAGGAAAGTTCGATTCCTGAGTTTATCAATTCGGAGGTTTTACTGGAAACACTTTCTATTCTTTTCATCAAATCTGGGTTTTTTTTGGCAGAAAACGATATGGTTTGTGTAGCTTCATAGCCATCAAAGATTTGCTCATATTGATTCCTATAAGCATCTTCAGCACTTTCTTTTCTAATTTCTCTGAATTTTTTTTCGAATTTGACGGCACCAAAACTAAATTCGGTTGGTTTGAATCCTTTATTAATAAAAAAATTGGATACTATCTTTTGGTCAGAAACAATCTTATTGTAAGATTCTTTGATGTCCATACTTTTTGCTGTAAAACTTCCTGACCAAAGAATTTCGTCAGACACAAAATCTTTGGTTCCCAGTCCGATAACGGAGATAGAATCGAGGTTGTCGTTACGGTTTTGGAATGATTTTCCCAATATCCAAGCTGTGATAATTATGGCAATACCTATAATTATTGAGGATTTAATTTTTTCCATTTTATTACTATTAGATTATTTTTTCTAGGGTTATTAACGCTAAAAATTAAGATTTAGTATGTTAAATATGTTTTTATTTTCTTCTCTCTGCAAAAAATCGTTTCATTAATTCCGACGCTTCCTCTGCTAAAATCCCTTGAACTACTTCAGTTTTTGGATGTAATTTGGTTCCCATAATTAGATAACCGCGTTGTTCATCGCGAGCTCCGAAGACAATTTTTGAGATTTGTGACCAATATAAGGCGCCAGCACACATTTGGCAAGGTTCCAAAGTGACGTAGAGTGTGCATCCGATTAAATATTTTCCGCCTAAAAAATTGGCTGCTGCGGTGATGCTTTGCATTTCGCCATGTGCGGTGACATCATTCAATATTTCGGTTAAATTGTGGCTTCGCGCAATGACTTTGTTATTGATGACGATAATGGCGCCAACAGGGATTTCGCCTTTTTCGAAAGCTACTTGTGCTTCCTGAAGGGCTTTTTTCATGAAATATTCGTCGGTGAAAATGTTTTCCATGAAACAAAAATACAATTTCAAATCGTACCTTTGCTTTATGTCAAAAAATATACTTGAACACATCAACAATCCGTCCGATTTGCGTTTGCTTAAAGAAGCGGATTTACCTCAATTGTCTAGAGAATTGCGCAATTTTATTATTGACATTGTTTCTGTGAAAGAAGGTCATCTTGGCGCCAGTCTTGGTGTGGTTGAACTGACAATTGCTTTGCATTATGTTTTCAACACGCCCGAAGATTTACTGGTTTGGGATGTTGGTCATCAAGCATATGGGCATAAAATTTTAACCGAGAGAAAGGACACTTTTCATACCAATAGACAGCTAGGCGGCATTTCGGGTTTTCCTAAAAGAAGCGAAAGCAATTACGACACTTTTGGCGTTGGACATTCCTCCACTTCTATTTCGGCGGCTTTGGGAATGGCGATTGCTTCCCAACTAAAAGGCGAAAAGAAACACCATATTGCGGTTATCGGCGATGCTTCGATTGCCAGCGGAATGTCGTTTGAGGGATTGAACCATGCCGGTGTTACGGATACTGATTTATTGGTAATTCTGAACGATAATGCCATCGGAATTGATCCAAGTGTTGGTGCTTTGAAAAACTATTTGACTTCGGTTAAAGAAGGGAAAAACCCGAAGCAGAATAATATGATTAAGTCCTTGAATTTTGATTATTCTGGACCAATTGATGGTCATGATATTTTTGCCTTAATCAAGGAATTGAAACGATTAAAAAAGGTTAAAGGCCCCAAATTTTTGCACATCATAACCACCAAAGGCAAAGGATTACAAAAAGCAGAAGAAGATCAGGTTAAATATCATGCGCCAGGGAAATTTGACGCTGCAACTGGGGAAATTTATTTGAAATCGGAAGAGAATTCACCTCCTAAATTTCAAGATGTTTTTGGATTGACGTTGGTGGAATTGGCTGAAAATAATCCAAAAATCATTGGAATTACGCCCGCTATGCCAAGCGGAAGTTCCTTGAAATTTATGATGGATGCTTTTCCGGAACGCGCTTTTGATGTTGGCATTGCCGAACAACACGCCGTGACACTTTCGGCAGGAATGGCCACACAAGGCATGATTGTTTTTTGCAACATCTACTCCACTTTTTTGCAACGCGCTTATGACCAAGTGATTCATGACGTTGCTTTACAGAATTTACCTGTAATATTTTGTTTGGACAGAGCAGGATTGGTTGGTGAAGATGGCGCCACGCATCACGGCGTTTTTGATTTGGCTTATTTGCGCTGCATTCCCAACTTGATTATTTATGCTCCAAAAGATGAAATTGATTTAAGAAATATTTTATATACCGCACAATTAGGATTGTCAAATCCAATTGCAATTCGCTATCCGAGAGGAAGAGGGAAAATTGTGAATTGGCGTCAATCCTTCGAAAAAATTGAAATTGGGAAGGCGCATTTATTGAAAGAAGGAACGCGA
>JBILYQ010000196.1:0-4581 GCA_044377655.1 Flavobacterium sp. | reverse complement strand
CTTTTAAAAAATCCTGTCGTTTCCAATCCGATTGTGGAAACACCAACGGCTGTGGAAGAAACACCAGCTATTGAAATTCAGGAAACCGAAACTTTTGAGGAAATGGAAACGGAAGAAGTGACGAATTTTGCCGAAATAATGCCCGTTTCACAACCAAATTATACTACAGAAACCCAACAATTCAATACTCAAGAAACACCCGTTTCCAGCGATAAATCATTAAGCGAATTGTCAAGCGAAGAATTATTCGAGAAATTACAGAATTACAAAAAATTACTCGACAACGGTTTGATTTTACAAGGCGAATATGATGCTTTTAAGAAAGAGATTTTAGGATATATGTAATTTTTTTTTAAAGATTACCAAGATTTATGATAAGAACACAATGAAAATTCAAAAATCCGTTTAACTCGAAATGAATTAACGGATTTTTGAATTTTGTTGCTAACTAGCAACTAATAATAAAATAATTTTTTACTTATTTCATATCAGAGACAAACTCTAAAATGATTTCAGCAATTTCTGTTTGTCCTTTTTCACTCGCAATAAATTTTCTATCATTTTCGTTTGAAATAAATCCAAGTTCTACCATCAATGATGGACAGGAAGAATTTTTTAAAATATGAAAAGGAGCCGTTTTTAAGCCTCTGTTTTTTAGTTGTGTTTTAGATAATTTTGAGGAAAGTTTTTCTGCTAATATTTTATTTTTATCTAAAAAATCAATCTTATCCGTTATAAATATTTCAAATCCGTTTGTATCGGTATTTTTATTATTATTTATGTGAAGTGAAATCACTAAATCTGGTTTAATAGTATTAATTAAATTAGTTCTATCTTTCAAATCTATAAATTCATCCTCTTTTCTTGTAAAATGAATAGACACCTCGGAATCAGAATACATCGCTTTAATTTTATTTGTTATTTCTGATATTAAATTTTTTTCATTCAAATCATCCCTAATTGCCCCAAAATCAATTCCTCCATGACCCGCATCAATTACAATTATTTTTTTATTTTTTCTTTCATTTACATATAAATTGTAACCTTCTTTCCCTTTTGTATACCAAACTATTGTATCTGCTTTTGATTTTTTTATAACAGCATTTTTCATGGCAGATTTATAGGAAACATATCCTATTTTGATAGTATCTCCACTAAAATGCAAATGACTATTTTTTAAATTTTCATCAAAATGCTTTTTGGTGTAAAGTGAATATTGATATTCTTGTGGAAAACGTTTAGACCTGGCATTTTTATATACAAAACTATAAGTGTAATAATTGAAATCTGTTCGTTTGTACTGTTTGATTTCTTCTTTGCTTCTTACTTTTCCATTGATCCAAACTGCCATATTTTTTATTTTCATTTTTTCAAATAATGGTTCAGGAATTTCATTTTCAACCATCATTTCTGGAATATAGTTTAAATATTTTCTTCTGTCTTCTAATGAAAGATCTTCATAAAGCGTTACACTTTTTCTATTAGCTTTTTCGTCGTTAATCTTTACATAAACACCGCTGTAATAACTATCTCTAATTTTATCTTTACCATTTAAAAGAGAATTTTTAACATCCGAGTTCACATTTATTATTTTCTCTTGTGCCACAATTTCAATGCAGAAAAAGTAAATTAATCCAGCAAGAATAGGAGCTATTGCTATTTTTTTTAAAATCGCACTTTTTTGCGAGGTGCTTTTAGTCATCATAATTAATCGTTTTTTGGTTACTAAATAATTTAAATTACTGGCCAAGTAAATCGTTTGGTTGCCGAAACCTTTTTGCAGAAGCAAATTTTGGTAAAATGGCACATTGTTATACGTTTTCACAATTTCTTCGTCGGCAAGAAATTCATGATTGAGTTGAATGGCTTTTTTGTAGAAAAAAAATAGTGGATTGAACCAGAAAACAACTTTCAAAAATTCTATAAACAATATATCAATCGTATGTTTTTGATTCACGTGAACCATTTCGTGGGTGTATAATTCTTCCTCAATATTTCTATTGTGGTAATCCTCAAAATTGATAAATATCGAATTTAAAAACGTATGTGGAAATGTTTCTTCTTCAACTAAAACCAAATTAGCATTTTTGTATTTTACAATCGGATTGGAAGTAGATTTTGAAATTAATTTCCAAATGTTTTTTCCAAATCTTACTAATAATAGAAAGCTAATTAGTGTATACAAACTCCATAAAACGTATGGCATGAAATTGATTTTTTCTTCTATCGGTAAACTAGTTCCTTGAACTTCATTTTCTGGAATTGCCGAAGAAGTTATGATACTATTCAACGGTTCGATATTTTGAACAACAGGAACAATTTTGATAATTTCAAAAGTCAAAAACGGAATTACTAACGAAATTACAATAGAAAACAAAAGATAATATCGATTGAATTGGTGCATTTTTTCTCGTTCTAAAACTAAATGATAGAAACCAAGAAAAACGGTTAAACTGATGGTTGATTTGATTAGAAAGTCCATCATTTTTTCTTTTTTTGAAGTTCAACGTCAATAATTTTCTTCAAATCTTCCAATTCTTTTTGCGATAAATTAGTAGAAGTTGTAAAAAACGAAGCAAATTGTGAAGCCGAATCGTTGAAGAAATTTTTAATCAATCCATTAACGTGTTTTGAGAAATAAGCCTCTTTTTTTACCAATGGAAAATATTCTCTGGAGTTTCCAAATTCGTTATACGCCACAAATTTTTTATCAATCATTCTTTTTAGCAATGTTGCGACGGTTGTTGTGGCTGGTTTTGGCTTTGGAAATGCTTCCAGCAAATCTTTCATAAAAGCTTTTTCTAGTTTCCACAAATGTTCCATTAATTGTTCTTCGGAATTGGATAATTGCATTGCTCTACGTTTTTAGAATTAACTCTACAAATGTAGAATATAAAATGACTTCTACAAGTGTAGAATGAAAATTTAACATTTGCGTCAATTTTACTGAGGTTGCGTTAGGGTTTGCAGTGGAAATCCTTTTTTAGGATTGGCCTGTAGCATTAGCGAAAGGCAAATCCTGAAAAAGATTGGGAACGGAAAGCCCGACCTTGTTGCCTACAAAATGTTGTTTTATAAGAAAATGTTGTGCAACAAGGTAACGCCCAAAAGAAAAATCCGCTTATTCAATGAAGAATAAACGGATTATATTTTAAACTAACTCCGTCAGAGTTTTAAACGCTGCCGGAGTTATTAAATGGTTTTTTATTTAGACAACTCCACAAAATACTTGTAAAATAATGGAATGGTTTCAATTCCTTTTAGGTAATTAAAAATTCCAAAATGTTCATTTGGTGAGTGAATGGCATCGCTGTCCAAACCGAATCCCATCAAAATAGTTTTGCTTTTCAATTCTTTTTCGAACAACGCTACAATTGGAATACTTCCGCCAGAGCGAACTGGAATTGCTGGAACGCCAAAAGTTTCGGTATAGGCTTTGTTTGCGGCTTTGTAACCGATGCTGTCAATTGGCGTTACATATCCTTGACCGCCATGATGTGGTTTTACTTTTACCGTTACGCCACTTGGTGCAATGCTTTCGAAATGTTTGGTAAATAATTCTGTGATTTGTTCCCAATCTTGGTTTGGTACCAAACGCATGGAGATTTTTGCAAATGCTTTACTTGCAATCACAGTTTTTGCACCTTCGCCAGTATATCCGCCCCAAATTCCGTTGACGTCTAATGTAGGTCTAATGGAATTTCTTTCGTTGGTTACATAGCCTTTTTCGCCATAGACATCGTTGAGGTCAAGTGCTTTTTTATAATTGTCAAGATTGAAAGGCGCTTTGGCCATTTCTGCTCTTTCTTCTGCTGTTAATTCTTCCACATTGTCATAGAAACCAGGAATGGTAATGTGGTTGTGGTCATCATGAAGCGAAGCAATCATCTTTGCTAAAATATTGATTGGATTTGCCACCGCGCCACCATAAAGTCCAGAATGTAAATCCCTATTTGGACCAGTAACTTCCACTTCCACATAACTTAAACCTCTTAATCCTGTGGTAATGGAAGGCTGTTGGTTTGAAATCATTCCAGTGTCAGAGATTAAAATCACATCGCAAGATAATTTTTCTTGGTTTTTTTCTACAAACCAACTCAAACTTTTAGAGCCCACTTCTTCTTCGCCTTCAATCATAAATTTTACATTGCAAGGCAAATTATTGTTGGCAATCATGTATTCAAATGCTTTTACATGCATGTACATTTGTCCTTTATCATCGCAAGCGCCACGTGCAAAAATTGCTCCTTCGGGATGAATTTCGGTTGTTTTAATAATAGGTTCAAATGGAGGTGAAGTCCAAAGTTCTATTGGATCTGGCGGTTGTACATCATAATGTCCGTAAACTAAAACAGTTGGTAAAGTTGGATCTATTATGTGTTCGCCAAAAACGATTGGATAACCAGGCGTTTCACAGATTTCCACAAAACGGCATCCTGCTTTTTCTAGGCTTTCTTTTACGGCATCAGCCGTGTTTATAATATCTTGAGCATAAGCACTATCGGCACTTACAGAAGGCATTTTTAGTAATTCAATTAATTCGTTAATAAAACGATCTTTGTGCTGTTGCACATAAGATTT
>JBILYQ010000195.1:0-4595 GCA_044377655.1 Flavobacterium sp. | reverse complement strand
ACTATTTTTTTGAAGTGTTTCAAATTCTTTTTTTAAAGAACTAATCAAAAGACGCATCAAAGTATCGACTTCTAGTTTTGGCCGATTCCAATTTTCTGTCGAAAAAGCGTAAAGAGTTAGATTTTCTATGCCAATTTTGGCGCATGTTTCCACTGTTACCTTCACCGATTTTGTCCCATTTTCATGACCAAAAGCGCGAAGCAAACCCTGTTGTTTTGCCCATCGACCATTACCGTCCATTATTATGGCCAAGTGTTTGGGTAAATTGTCTTTATTTATTGAATCTAGTAAACTCATTTTCTATTCTGCACAATAACAAGGTTTGTTCCCAAAGGTATACGTTAATGTAATTCCCGAAAAAACATACCAATCTTTACTGTTTATATTGCCAAATTTTAGCGTTTGTAAATTTTCATTTTTTGGATTACTTCCATCCAAATTGTCTGTAAAAGTATATCTTGCTCCAACTTCAACTCCTAAGATGAAATTGTTAAAAATATTTGATTTAATTCCAACGGTCATCGGTATGGCAAATGTACTTTCTCTATAATCCTTTTTTGTATTTCCATTCACAACAAAAAGCTCATCATATGCAAAATAGGTTAATCCCGAATATACATAAGGTGTCACTTTTCTTTTTCCCTCATGCAGGTTAAAGTCAAAAAAATTAAATTCCATCCCAGCCGAAAATTCTTTGATGTTATTTTTAAATGTATAGCCTCTAAGATACCTGCTCGGAACTTCAGAATCCCCATCGTTTCCAGCAATTGTTGATTGCATATAAGAAAAACGATAGGAATGCCTCGGACTTTTATTCCATTTATATACTAATCCAAAAGCAGCATCACTAGGAGCAATATAGTCGGTTTTGCCAACATCGCCTATGAAATTACTACCGCCGAGAAAAATCCCAACTTCATGAATTTGTGCATTCAAGAAATTTAGATTTATCAAAAAAAATAATACTAATGTCTTTTTCATTAATTTGAAAATAGCGTGCAAATATAGTAATTCTCTGTGCTGATATTACAACTAACAATTATTTATGTTAAATAATAATAAATACCACTTACCATAAGTGATTTGATGTTGTTATCTAAACGGTATTTCGTTCAATGTAGTATAAATGATTGTTGTTTTACCTTAATTTCTTTTGTCTTCGCCCCAAAGAAGTTTATTGCGAAGTGTTTTAAGGAAAGTTTCTTCGGGAATTTCCACCATATTGATTTTGAAAGGAGTTTTTCTAATTGTCAGTTCTGTATTGTTGTTTATGGAAGAAATTCTAGAATCTAATGAAACCAAATACTGCTCTTCTCTTCCAGAAACTCTTAATTTTATTTCTGTGTCGTCTGGAATTACAAGTGGTCTTGCATTAAGGTTGTGTGGCGCAATTGGCGTAATGACCAAACTTGCCACATCGGGTGTTAAAACTGGTCCTCCACAACTTAAAGAATAGCCTGTAGAACCTGTTGGTGTTGAAATTATTAACCCGTCTGCCCAGTACGAGTTTAAATATTCGCCATTCAAAAATGTCTCTATTGTAATCATAGAAGTGGTGTCTTTTCTACTCACGGTAACTTCGTTCATGGCAAAATTGATTTCCTGTTCTATTGAGTCTTTTGGAGAAGTTTCCAGGCTAAGCAGAGTTCGCTTTGAAATAGTATATTTTTTTTCAAGTACTAATTGTAGAAAAGAACCAATATTCTCTTTTTGTACTTTTGCTAAAAAACCAAGTCTTCCAGCATTTACACCAAGTATTGGAATACCTGAATCTCGAACGTAAGTTGCCGCTCTTAAAATGGTTCCGTCGCCACCAATGCTTATTAAAATGTCAAAACTAGTATTCAAATCTTCCGAGCTGGAAAAAGTAGTGTAATTTTTTTCAAGAATTTTTTCCTCATGCAGGATTTTTAAAAAATTCTCTTCAATGGCTAATTCAACATTATTACGATTGAAAAACACAAAAATATCCTTGATAATTGGCTTGGTGTCATTTTTATAATATTGTCCGAAGATGGCAACTTTCATAGTTATATGTTTAAATATTTAATCAAATATTCCGAACGTTCTTTTAACACATTTAAGTAATCGTCTTCATTATGTTCTGAAACAATCTCATAATTATAACGTCTAAAGGATTGGATGATTTCATTCATTGATCCAAGGGTGATTTTTATAGTAATTTGAATTTTATCCAAAGTTGCTTCAGAAACAAAAAGCCCCAACAGTTTGCCATTATTGCTTTCTACAATTTGCGTTATTTGGCTCATAGAATAATCCAAAATATTTTTCTCTACAATAATAATACCTCCAACTTCTTTTAAAAAAGGCGTTCCGTTAAGAAATTTTATAACATCTGTTATTTCATAGTAACCAACATATATATTGTCATCGTTTAAAATAGGGACAATATTGGAATTGTTTCTAGCAAATACTTCTAAGACGTCTAGCCAAATCATGCTACTTCTCACAAAAAAACCCTCATACGTATAGCGATAATCAGACAGCTTTTTTTGAAGATCAAAAGTAGTTACATCATCTGAAGAAATACATCCAATGTAAACACCATTGTCAAGAATGGGAAAATGAGAAAAAGTAACTTCGGAAAAAAAGTCTTGCACTTCGGCCACAGTTTCTTCATAGGCCACAGGCTTGAAATCGTTGTTGATATAATCTGAAAGCACTCTCATAAAAACTTTTTTTTTGCGACTGCAAAATAATCAAATTTTGGGACATGAAGGCTTACTTTAACTTTGTATTTTTGTATTCAAAATAAATTCACTCTTTATCAAGCCTCTTCAACAATGACAAAATTAAGCGTAAATATCAATAAAATTGCCACTTTAAGAAATGCTCGAGGTGGAGATGTTCCTAATGTGGTTCAAGTTGCCAAAGACGTTCAAAAGTTTGGTGCACAAGGAATTACCATTCATCCAAGACCAGACGAAAGACATATTCGCTATCAGGATGCTAGAGATTTAAAGCCTATAGTCTATGCGGAATTTAATATTGAAGGCAATCCACAGCATAATTTTATAGATTTAGTTTTAGAATTGAAACCAACTCAGGTTACGTTGGTTCCAGATGCTATTGGGGCAATTACATCCTCTGCAGGTTGGGATACGATAAAAAATCAATCGTATTTAACCGAAATTATTCAAGAGTTTCACAGAAACGGCATTAGAACATCCATTTTTGTTGATCCAAATCTAGAAATGATTGAAGGTGCAAAAGCCACAGGAACGGAAAGAATTGAATTATATACCGAAAGTTTCGCCCATCAATATGGACTTGGAAACAAAAACGGGATTGAACCCTATGTGAAATCCGCTTTTTTGGCCAATGAGTTGGGTTTAGGAATTAATGCAGGACATGATTTGAGTTTAGATAACATTCAGTTTTTTAAACAAAATATTCCAAACTTGTTAGAAGTTTCCATCGGTCATGCGCTAATTTGTGAAGCATTATATTTGGGATTGGAAAATGTGGTCAACATGTATTTACACAAACTTAAATAAAATGCTATACTCAAAAATTGAAGGTATTGGAAAACCATTGTTGATACTTCACGGTTTCCTTGGCATGTCAGACAACTGGAAAACACTCGGAAGCCACTATGCTTCTGAAGGATTTCAGGTCCACCTGCTTGATTTAAGAAACCATGGGCGTAGTTTTCATTCTGATGATTTTAGTTATGATTTAATGGTCCAAGATGTATTTGACTATTTCCAATCCAATGCTTTAAAAAAGATAGATATTATGGGTCATTCCATGGGTGGAAAAGTGGCGATGCTTTTTGCGACAAAGTTTCCCACGATGGTCGAAAAGCTTATCATAGCCGATATAGGTCCAAAATATTATAGTTCACATCATCAAGCTATTTTGGCAGGATTGAATGCCATAGATTTTTCACAAAAGCCAGACAGAAGTCAGGTGGAAGAAATTCTTAAAAATTTTATTCCTGATTTTGGAACACGCCAATTTTTAATGAAAAGTTTGTATTGGGTTGTCCCCGGACAGTTAGGTTTCCGATTTAACTTGGATGTTTTCAATGCTAAAATTGACGAAATTGGAGTCGCATTGCCTGAAAAAGCATTATTCAATGGGCCAACGTTGTTTCTCCGTGGAGGTAATTCTAGTTACATATTGGATGAGGATTTTGCAGGTATTCAAAAGCAATTCCCTAACGCAACTTTAGTAACAATGCCAAATGTTGGGCATTGGCTCCATGCCGAAAATCCAACGCTATTTTTTGAGGAAACCTTGAAATTTTTAAAATAAAAAGAGGCCTTTTCGATTTGAAAAGGCCTACTTTATAATAAAATTATTGAATTAGTTTTTGATGAATTTCTTAACAGCTTTACCAGAATCGGTGGCAACGTTCATGAAATAAACTCCAGTTGTTAAATCAGCTACATTGATTTGAACTTCCGTCAAGTTATTAGCATTTACTGTTTTTACAATTCTTCCATTCATATCTGTAATAGTAACTTCAGATAATAAAATGTTATCACTGTTTGTAATGTTCACAACACTGTTTGAAGGGTTTGGATAAATTGCAAATTTACTCGATTCAAACGTTTCGTTTACTAACA
>JBILYQ010000194.1:0-4606 GCA_044377655.1 Flavobacterium sp. | reverse complement strand
TTCAATTTTTGGAATAAAATTTTCCAGAATGAACTCTTTCCGCTGCGGTGTATTGACCACTTTTTTATCCATGTAAATGACAGAACGGATTGTCTCGTTTTTATCATTAAAAAGCAATCCTTCATAGAAAGGCATTTTATGAAACAAATGATCCTTTATTGTTGCTAGATATTTTGCGTCAGTAATTTTATTTTGGTCAACGAAAGGAACGAGTTCAAAGGTTTGTAGCGCATTATTTTTTTGAAGTTTCTTCATGTTGCTGACAGAAATGACCAAATCAATTTCGGCTTGATTCTTGAAATCAGCCATTAATTTATTCCATTCCGCAAAAGCTTTTGGAGTAAAAAACGCATCATCCTTGACACCAACAACGATAAGATTTCCTTCTTCGCCAAATTTTTCTAGAAAAGCATCATATTCTACGTTCGCAATATCATCGCTTGGAAGAAGATTAGCTTCTGTGAATGTAAAACGAATGTTTTTCCATTGAAGCGCTAAAAGAATAGTGATAACGCCAATAAGGCTAAGAATGAGGATTCTATTTCTAAGTACGATTCCTGCGATAAACTCCCAAAAACCTACGTTTAATTTCTTTTTCATAGTGTATAAAAACGGTGCAAAGGTAATCAAAACCAAAAAAGCGCAAGTCGTTTTCATGAAATTTTATAGATAAAACAGAGTTGATTTTCAGGAATATTATTTTATTGACAATTATTTACAGAAATTAAAAAAACATATTGCTTTTTTAGCATCTTTGTATGAGAAAAGTCAAAAAGGGCAAGTATGAGGAATTTGAAAAACACATTGTTTTATATTGCCGTTACTGGCGGTTTTACGGCTCTGATTTATTGGATTGTTGGGCAAGGTAAGGCACTGGAGGTTGGCAGAAATATTGTAGTTCCAACATCTAGCGACAGTCAATGGACACAGTTTTTGTCGTCGATGTTTCATAACTTGAAGCATCCGTTAGCATTATTATTAGTTCAAATTATCACTATTGTTATTGCAGCCCGACTTTTTGGTTGGATTTTTAGAAAAATTGGTCAGCCAACAGTTATTGGTGAAATAATAGCCGGTATTGTTCTTGGGCCATCACTTTTTGGATTGTATTTTCCTGATTTTAAGGAGGCTCTTTTCCCATTGGAATCATTAGGAAATTTACAGGTATTAAGTCAAGTTGGTTTAATTCTTTTCATGTTTGTTATTGGTATGGAATTGGATTTGAAGGTTTTAAAAAACAAAGCCAATGATGCGGTTGTTATTAGTCATGCAAGTATTGTTATTCCGTTTGCGTTAGGAATTGGGCTGTCTTATTTTATTTATCATCAATTTGCTCCCGAAGGTGTTGAGTTTTTGTCTTTCAGTTTGTTTATGGGAATTGCCATGAGCATAACAGCCTTTCCTGTTTTAGCGCGAATTGTCCAAGAAAGAGGCATTCACAAAACCCGGTTAGGAACGATTGTAATTACTTGCGCCGCAGCCGATGATATCACTGCTTGGTGTATTTTGGCAGCTGTTATTGCTATTGTAAAAGCGGGGTCGTTTGTGAGTTCGTTGTATATTATTGGTTTGGCAATTGTCTATGTTATGGTGATGCTTTTTGTGGTAAAACCTTTTTTGAAACGAGTTGGCGATTTGTATTCTTCTAGCGAAAATTTGAGCAAGCCTGTTGTAGCAATATTTTTCTTGACCTTAATGGTTTCTTCCTTTTGTACAGAAGTGATTGGAATTCATGCCTTGTTTGGCGCTTTTATGACCGGAGCGATAATGCCAGATATTTCAAGATTTAGATATATTTTTATTGAGAAAGTTGAAGATATTTCAGTGATTTTGTTGTTGCCCTTGTTTTTTGTTTTTACTGGTTTGCGCACAGAAATTGGTTTAATTAATGAACCTTACTTATGGAAAGTCACAGGTTGTATCATTCTTGTGGCGGTGGTTGGAAAATTCATCGGTAGCGCTTTGGCAGCAAAGTTTGTGGGTCAAAATTGGCGTGATAGTCTCACCATTGGCGCATTGATGAATACCAGAGGTTTGATGGAATTGGTGGTATTGAATATTGGATATGAATTGGGAGTGCTTTCGCCAAAAATTTTCACCATGATGGTGATAATGGCTTTGGTTACCACTTTTATGACCGGTCCAGCTTTGGATTTGATTAATTTCATTTTCAAAACCAAGGATGTAATTATTCCTTCGGAAGTAAAAAAATACAATAAATTCAAGGTTCTGATTTCTTTCGGGAACAACGAAAAAGGGAAATCCTTGCTTCGGTTGGCTAATAGTTTTGTTAAAAAACAAAAGGATTCTGCAAACATTACAACAATGCATCTTTCAATGAGTGACGAGATGCATGCTTATAATCTTGAGGACTATGAGAAGGAAGTTTTTGAACCGATTGTTAAAGAATCGAAAAAATTGAATCAAGAAATTACAAGGATTTTTAAAGCAACAGGCGATATTGAGTCTGATATTGCTGATATTGCTTTCAAAGGAGAATATGACTTGGTATTGGTTGGTTTAGGAAAATCCATATTTGAGGGCACCATTTTGGGGAAAGTGCTTGGCTTTACTACAAGTATCATTAATCCTGATCGATTGCTGAATAAATTTACAGGAAAAGAAGGCCTTTTTGAAAATTCTCCTTTTGATGACCGCACGCGATTGATTATTTCAAAAACAAAAATTCCGCTTGGTATTTTGATAGATAAAGAGTTGAACGTAGTCAATAAAGTGTTTGTTCCGATATTCAGTTTAGGGGATGTGTTTCTAATTGACTATGCTCAAAAGTTGATTTACAACAACGATTCAAAAGTGACGATTGTGGATAAAAATAGCCAAACTAAAAATAATTTCATTATTGAAAATGCGGTTTCTGCCTTGAATGAAAAATATCCAAACAACATGATTTTGTTGGATGACGACATCTTTGATAAGTCTTTTTTAGCACAGCAAGATTTAATAATTGTAAGTTTGGAAAGTTGGAAAAATATCATAAACGAGCAAAAAGATTGGTTGTCAAACGTGCCTTCCGTATTAATAATTAAGCCATAATTAGAATCCAAAATCAAACACAAAGCTCAATTTAATAGCAATATTATCTTCGAAACGGCTCAACTGGTTTGGCCCATACCTATAAAAGCTAGACAGTCCAAAACCTTTGTAGATTTGATTTAATTCAATTCCCGATTCGAAAAAGCCTTCATTCAAGGTTTTGTATTCAATGCCGATATGCTGTTCGGGTTTTTCTAGATTTCCCCATGCCATTCGGGTAACCAAAACAAAAGAAGGTTTTATTTTTTTGAATAATTGTATGCGTTGAAAACCATGTTTTAATTGGAAAAAGACAAATTCGCTGGAGAAAAACTCATTGAAATACATGGTTTCAAAACTGTTTTTTCCAGCAATGGTAATTCTTTGAAGGATATTATCTTTAGTCAAGTTATTAGGCGAGGTGTTGTATAAATGGGTAATGGGAATGTCACCAAATCCATATCCGGCTTGTATCAAGATGGCTGATCTTTGACCGTTTAAATATTTTTTTTCATATTCTGCACGGACATCAATTTTGCCAAAATCGAAGTCGTTTCCCCAAAGATTGGAGAGGGTTTTGGTAAATTGCAAGGTGAATTTTGGGAAGCGTTTTTCAAATTCGACTTTCCCATTTGGGGTTTGCATAAAATCACTAAATGGATTCCATTGCAAAGAAACCATTGCGGTTGTCATGGTAAACGAGGAATAGTTTATTCCATTATTGTTGAATAAGTATTCGAATAGTGGCGTAATTTCGTTATGGGTTATTTGCCAGATGCTTTCTGTTTTTGGAATTAATTTTGTTTCAATGTAAGCGCGCCAAGTTTTATAATTGTAAAACGTGCTGATGTTAATCGGTCTTGGATCATATAATTTAAAAACGCGTTTGTCGATAGCGAAACTCGTACTTGCAATTTCTCGTACATCATCCGTGTAGGAACCGCCAATCCAAGAGCTGGAAAACTTGCCTATTCTACTTGCAAAGCCAAGATTGTATTTGATGTTTTCATCTTTCAAACCATAAGCGGAATATCCTTCGAAGCGGTGTTTTTTTGAAAATCTTTCATTGGTAATGCCGCCAATCCCAAAACGAAATCCTTCAAAATTATTGTAGCTCAACAAATAACGCATGTCCAAGTCTATTGGACCAAAAGGCAAATAACCATTGACAATTTTGCGCCCAAATCGAATTTTCTTTTCAATATTCTGTTTAGCAACAATACTATCTAGTACAACATAAGTTCGTTGGCTTCTGATGTCCAGTGTGTCGGTTCGGTTTTCTTTCCAAAAAGTTTCGGTTCTGTTAATGGCATTGTCTTTAACTTCTATTGCAATCGACGATTTCCTAATTTTCATAGGAATGTTATATTGAATATCAAACGAATTAATTTCAGAAGACAGATAAGTAAAATCGGCTGCTGCTTTTTTGTTACCAGTTTTCTCATCATCAGATTCTGCTTCAAATCGAATTCTTCCTCCTAAAATGGAGATTGCTTCTTGGCTCTTACCTTTAATGATTTTGAAGTTTTTATGAATGGGAAACCAAATTTTTTCTTCGGGAATATATTGAAAT
>JBILYQ010000193.1:0-4620 GCA_044377655.1 Flavobacterium sp. | reverse complement strand
TGAAAAAAGCAGAACGCAATATATCTGAAGTATAAAAAGTGGCTCTATCTGCCTTCAAAGCTTCCACAAAGGCAGAACCCATTTCTTGTCCATAAGCATCAATATAACCACTATCCGTGGCGGATGAAAAATCAAACATTCCTTTTGCAAGAAATAACAAAACAATTAAACCAATTGAAGTTGCTGCAGACATCCATACTGATTTCCACTGATTTTCTTTATTTTTAAAAAACGATTGCAAACCCATAATTGCCATTACTGGCATACATAATTCTAAAAGTACTTGTATCGAAGAAACGGCTCTAAATTTATCATACATTGGAACAAAATCAATAAAGAAATCGGTCAAACCCGGGAAATTTTTACCCCAAGAAAGCACTAAAGATAGAATTGCACCTCCAAGAAAAGCATACTTAATTTTCCTTTTATCATGGTATAATCCTAAAACAGCAAGAAAAAAGACTATCGCTCCAATGTAGGCAGGCGCCGCCACAATGGGTTGATCTCCCCAATAGGTTGGCACTGTTTCAACAAACTGTTTTGCTTCTTGTTCAGAAGCGCCTTGATTAAGTATGAACTCATATAATTTACTGTCTGTACCAACATTTTCAGCATTGGAACCACCAAAAAGACGTGGCGCAATTAGGTTAAAACTTTCTGCAATTCCATAACTATATTCCGTAATATAATCTCTAGACATTGACGCCGTAGTAGTGTTTTTTGAACCGTCCGCATTAAACGTTAGCTCACTTTTGCCGCGCATACTGAAATCGGCATATTCTTTTGTGGCCAATAAATTAGAGGCATTCACTCCAATTGCCAAAATCAATGCAAGGACAAAAACTCCAGCAATTGACAACAAGTCTTTGAACTGTCTTTGCTTTATGATTGGATAAACAAAATAAACCGATAGTACCAATAAAAGCAGCAACAAATAGTATGTCATTTGGAAGTGATTGGCATTAATTTCCAATGCAACCGCAAACATGGTGAGCAAACCCCCAAGGATATATCGTTTTTTGAAAACCAAAATAAAACCTGCTATAACCATTGGCATATAGGCAATGGCATGCGCTTTTGCATTGTGTCCTACCCCTAGAATAATAATTAAGTAGGTAGAAAATCCAAAAGCCAACGCTCCAAAAAACGCTTTTAGCGGATCGGTTTTTAATACCAAAAGCAATCCATAGAAACTAAGAAAATAGAGAAAAAGATAATCAGCAGGTCTGGGCAAAAATCGCAATAAATCATCCAATTTACCTATATAATCATTCTGATAATTGGCACCCAATTGATAGGTTGGCATACCTCCAAAAGCAGAATTTGTCCAATAGGGCTCAGTATGTTCTGTGGCTCTGAAATCGTTTTGTTCTTTCGCCATTCCAGTATATTGAACAATATCAGATTGGTAAATCTTTTTGCCTTGTAAAACAGGATAAAAATAAATTAGGGAAATAATAATAAAACCTAAAACGGATAATAAATGGGGATAATACTTTTCAAGGTGCTTCATACGTTCAAATTACGAATTATAAATTGCAAATCATAGTTAAAAATGACTACTCAATTTCTTCAAAATCAACATACTCGCCTACTTTTTTCTTTTCTTTAGGCTTATCTGATGTTGATGTTGTTTTGTGTTGGTAATTATCTTGTTGTTGCTGAGGATTGTGCTGTTGTTGAAATTGTTGAGATGCTTTTTCAACAACTTTTTTGGCTAAAATAGGTAAAAACAACCGAGCTAAAAACTTAAAAACATAGTAAAATGCTAAACTGTATAACATTATTTTTATAACACCATTAAATGACGCTGTTTCCATTGTAATAATAATTTTTGTCAAAAATACTAAATTACCTTTATCAAAATTAGCTTTGACTTCTTAAATAAATAATAAATTATACTACTTTTGAAAGGCAATTTACAAAGGACTAAATAAATAATCACTATGTTTAAAATCAAAACTTTTCTAATCGCAGTTTTTCTGATGGTTACTTCGGCAAATTACGCACAATTCACTGATGTAATCAACTCTAACAGGCCAGGCGAATCGATGTCTGCCTTTTCAGTGGGGAAAACAGTATTTCAGGCTGAATTAGGACTTTTCGGAATCAGCGAGAAAAACGACCCAAGCAAGTATGAAGCCAATGGCTTTGGGAGCGATTTGAGTTTGCGATATGGAGCGTTTTTAGAGCAATTGGAAATAATGCTAGACATGCAATTCCAACATGATTATTACAAAGCACCTTTGGTAGATGAAACTCGAAGTGGTTTAAAACAAACCACTTTAGGAGTGAAATATTTGATTTACGACCCATTTCTTTCGTTGGATGACAAACCTGATTTATACAGTTGGAAAAAAAATCATAAATTTAATTGGAAAGATTTTATTCCTGCCGTTGGAATCTATGGCGGATTGAATGTACAAATTGGCAACAATCCCTTCACGTTTGAAGGCGACTCCAAAGTTAGTCCAAAGGTGATGTTGATTACCCAAAATCATTTTGGTAGCAGATGGGTTTTTGTGACCAATTCCATTCTAGACAAAATTGCCACAGATAATACAAGCTTAGGATATGTATTGACTTTGACAAGAGGTTTTAATATAAGATGGTCCGGATTTTTAGAACACCAAGGTGTTAAAAGCAATATATATTCGGATGCAATATTTAGAGCTGGAGCGGCTTTTTTAATTCGTGAGAATATACAAATTGACGCTTCCATCGGTAAAAACATTAAAGACACACCTTCTCTTTTAGTTGGTGGTTTTGGTATTTCATGGCGTTTTGATCAAAACTATGAAAGAGCATTGGTTCGAAAAACAAAAGAAATCAAAGACGATAAAAAAGATAAAAAAGGAAAAGACAAAAAAGACAAAAAAGATAAAAAAGATAAAGGCAAAAAACGCAAAGACGAAGTAGAATTAGAAACTCCAAAGCCGTAATGATTACAATTATTGAAGCAACTACAAAAAAACAACTTTTGGATTTTGTTAAATTTCCTTTTTCGTTATACAAAAACAATCCTTATTGGATACCGCCTTTAATAAATGACGAACTTGATTCATTTGATAGAACTAAAAACCCAGCATTTGAAACTGCAGATGCCTATTTTTATTTAGCCTACAAAGACAATAAGATTGTTGGCAGAATTGCAGCTATCATCAATTGGAATGAGGTCAACATACAAGAAAAAAGAAAAGTACGTTTTGGATGGTGGGATATCATCGATGATATTGAAGTGACCAAAGCCTTGCTTGAAAAAGTATATCAATTGGGAAGACTTAACAATCTCGAATTCGTTGAAGGTCCAATTGGATTTTCAAATTTGGACAAAGTTGGCGTACTTACAGAGGGTTTTGATCAAATGGGCACCATGATTACTTGGTACAATCATTCTTATTATAAAGATCATTTGGAACTATTGGGTTACCAAAAAGAGAAGGGATATATTGAAAGTGTATTCCCGTTTGAAAATGTAAAGCCTGAGTTTTTTTTTAAAGCTCAAGAGTTAATAAAAAAACGATATGAACTCAGATCACTCAATTTTACCAAAACAAAAGACATCATGCCTTATGTGGATAAAATGTTTGATTTATTTAATAATGCCTATGCAAATTTATCCTCCTTTGTAGCTATAACCGATGTTCAAAAAGAGTATTTTAAGAAAAAATACATCCATTTAATCAATCCTGAATATATAAAATTCGTAATGGATAAAAACGATACTATTGTAGCGTTCAGCATTGTGATGCCAAGTTTTTCGGAAGCATTACAAAAAGCAAATGGCACACTTTTCCCTTTTGGCTTCTATCATTTACTCAAGGCAAAAAAACATAGTAAAGATGTTGTTTTTTATCTTATCGGGGTTGCGCCAGAATATCAAAGTAAAGGGGTAACAGCAATAATTTTTGAGGAATATTATAAAACATTCACTAAAAAAGGGATTATAAATTGCATTCGTACTCCTGAATTAGAGGAAAATCATGCTATCCATAATTTATGGAAAAACTTCAAACCAATAATCCACTGCCGAAGAAAAACATATAGAAAAGAGTTATAATATTCTCGTCTTTAAACAAAAAATCCATCGTAAAACGATGGATTTTATTATAAAACTAAAAACCAATTTATGCGTCTAAATCTACTTTTGTTCTGCTTGCTATTTCTTTGTAAGTGCCGTTGACTAATTTTTCACGAATGGCCTCAAAAGCCACAAGGGTTTCATCAATATCAGATAGCTTATGAGATGCCGTTGGTATCATTCGAAGTAAAATTAATCCTTTTGGAATAACTGGATAAATTACAATAGACAAGAAAATTCCATAATTCTCTCTTAAATCATTCACCATTACCATGGCTTCAGGAACGCTACCTTCTAAATAAACAGGTGTTACACAGGTATTTGTATCGCCAATATTGAAATTTCTTTCTCGTAATCCATTTTGTAGTGCATTTACGTTTACCCAAAGTTTGTCTTTCAATTCAGAAGAATTTCTCAACAATTCCAATCGTTTTAGAGAACCAATAGTTTGAATCATTGGCAATGCTTTTGCAAACATTTGCGAACGCAAATTGTATTTTAAATAATTAATAATCGTTTTGTCGGCAGCTATAAAAGCT